>JBBSEE010000019.1:0-12737 GCA_038239995.1 Chloroflexia bacterium
AACAGCGGCTTCTACTTGAATATCTTCCTTAGACCATTCTCCTTCATTAACTATATCCATTACGAACCCGGCACTTTGGCTTGGTGCCAAGATTATGTTGTTTAGCTGAAAATCAGAGATATCATTACTAGTTCCTACTACTTTACCATCTTGATTGATCAAACGAGCATGGAGTTTTATTGCTGTCACCCGTTCCGTGCCATTGTTTTTCACCTCACCGATAAGTACGTTTATATGCGCCTCGGTTTTATAGTAAGATTCTTGCACCACGCTGATTTGGGCGATATTGGATGAGCTAGATACGGGTACGACTGGGGTGGCCGTAGTGACGGGTTCGCTATCGTTACCTCCTTTCAGTCGAAGCCCCTCCTGATTGTTGCTGCACGCAGCAACAATGAGTGTAATGATTATTACCGTGCTGGCAATGCGGATGGATTTCATGAGAATCTCCTTGTAGTCGTTTCGAGGGTGTATACGAAGAGTCGTGAGACTAGCACTATCGTCTGGTTCTTCGCGTCGGTCTGGCCGGTCAGGTTGCCAATCGTGTCGTAGGCATAGCTCCACGTGCCCATATCGGGGTCAGTCATCTGCCCCTTGCGCCCCAGCGTGTCGTAGCTGATGCTGGTCAGGTTGCCCGCGTTGTCTCGCACGTTGGTGAGCAGGTCGAGCGGGCTGTAGGTGTACACGGTAGTGGCGTACAGCGGGTAGGGGTTGGTGCCCGTGTACTCCTTCACCGTGGTCAGCCTGCCGAACACGTCGTAGAGTTGCTGCTTCTTGTGCAGGTTGGCATCAACGCTGGTCGCGGCGGAGCCACTGCCGGAGGGCACCCAGTAGGTCATCGTGGTGGTGGTATTATCCGGCGCGACCACGTTCAGGGGCCGACCCAGCGCGTCGTTGGTGGTGATCGTCCAGCGTTCATTGGGGTCGCTGTCCAGCGCGGTGTACTGGCCGAAGGGCGTGCCCGACTCGTTGACATAGCGCGGCTGCGACTGCTTGGTGCGATTGTTCGCCACATCGTAGAACTTGTCGGCCACGATGTTCTGCGCCCCGTCTACGCTCTCACTCTTGGTCTGGATTACCCGCCCCAGCCCGTCGTAGAAGCTCTGGATGGGCCGATATGCCGCGCTCTCGTTCTCGTACCGCCATACGCTGTATTTGAACGGCTGCGCCCCCGCTGCATTGTAGTAATAGGCGCGGAATGAGGGGTAGGTGGTATCCCCCGGCTTGAACACTTGGTACAACCTGCCGAACCCGTCGTAGCTGGCGGTGGTGACTTGGCCGTTCACATCGGTGACTGCCGTCATCGCCCCCAACTTAAACTCGTAGTCCGCGTACTCGGATAGGGTTAGCCCGTTCACCGTGGGCGGGTCAATCTGCTTGGAGTAGGTGTTGAAGGTGGTGTCGTAGTGGATCGTGGTGGTGCGGGCCACCCCGCTCGACGCGCTCAAGCTCCATGTGCTGCCCGTCCATGTGGCGGTGCCGTTGGAGGTGGTCGAACTGTAGGTGGTGGTGCTTTGCAGGTTGCCGTAGCTGGCATCGTAGCTGTAAGCGGTGTCTACCCCGTGCAGGACACCTCCCGTGTTCGCGTCATAAATCTTGCGTACCAGTGTGAGGCTACCATGACTGCCTACATAGCCGAAGGTGGTGGAGCCGTCGTAGGCGTAGAAGGTCATCGCGAGGCGGTTGGCGGCTCCGTCATAGATAGTATCCGCCTGCGTGCGGTCGGCGATGAAGCTAGTGGTGTTGCTCACCACGGTAGCGTAGCTGTGGGTGGTGCGGCGCAGCAGGTTGTTGGCGTTGTCCTTCTCCTGCACCGTCAAGAGCCGCCCATAGCCCCCGCTGGGCAGCGCGGCAGTCTCGTAGGTGTAGTAGGTGTTCTTCGCCGCCGCGGTCAGGCTGCCGCCGCTGTCGCTGTTCAAGCCCCACGTCGTCTGCGTGGTTTGGTCCTCGTGGGTAAAGGCGTGCCACAGTCCCACGTAGCTATCATAACCTTGGTCGAAGAAGTTGACCCCGAAGGTGTGGGTTATCTCTGATAGCTTGCTCGCCCCCACTGCCCCCTGCCAACTAACCGTGCGGTACTCCATCCCCTTGAGGAACTGGCGATTTACCACTAGGTTGTAGCAAATATCGCCCACCCAGCCGATGAAGCAACTGACATCGCCTTGGTAGAACCAGTGTTCAGTCTGATTGCCGCTGGGGTCGGTCTCTACCACATAGCTATGCCCCCGAAACTCGCTCAGAGCTTGGTGGGCGAGATGACTGGTGTCTCCACTCGCCCAGTCATAAAACAGGCTCGCTGAGTTGGGGTAATCATTAGGGGTGTATTCCGTGCCCAACCAGTTGTAGGCGGGGTGGGTGTAGCTGTATTGCCAAGTGTAGCTGTGGCCGCGCCCATCCTGCGCTACCTTACTGGTCACCCGTCGGTTGTTGGCGTACAATGCACCCGCGCCGCCCGCTAGCGGCCCAATATTCTCGTAGTTGATGGTCAAGACCCCGCCCTGCCCGTTATTCACGCTTACTAGCCGGTTCCAACTGCCCGCCGGGTACAATCCCGTGCCGCGCCCGCTTGCCAGCGTGTAGGTGAAGGTAGTGGCTGGTAGCGCGGTTACGGTATCGGTTGCCACCCGCTGGATGCTCATCAGGGTCAGCTTGGGATGGGTGTCATCGGCATAGAAGTAGGTACCATCGCTGGTCTTCGAGTAGTCCGAGGTCAGGTCGTAGCTGTAGCTGAGATTGTATTGGCGCATCAAGTCCCATGCGTTGGCGTTGTAGCTAGGGTAGCTCTGATTGCTGAAGATGCCAATCGCGTCCAGCCGCCGCGCCTCGTGCGGCCCCACCCCCGCCATTTGCGAGGTGGCGGTGTCGAAGCTGGTATCGCTGGTGCGGGCCGTCGAGGTGAACACCGCTTCGAAGCGGGGGTTGCTGCCGGTATTGACTGCCCCGCCCCACGTTATCGAGGTGGGCGACACGTCGTAATCTATGTTGCCCTCTACCCCTTGACAGCCGCCGGGGTAATCGTGCCACATCCCAGTGTGCAAATAGTTGTAGTTGATAACGTTGCCATAAGTGTCCTGCACCTTGGATAGCTTCCACTGCCGTGACTGCATATACTCGCTGTTGTCAATATCGCAAGTCTTCCACCCCCACCACGCATCCTCAGCGTACTCGTACATCATCCCATCTTTGGTCCATACCTGCCACTTGTAGCGGGGGTAGGGCGTGCCAGCATTATGGCTGGTAGTTCCATAGCAGCCGCCCCGTCCGCCCCACGCGGTGCAGCCGTAGGAGTTGCCATTGCCCACCACCCGCACGCGGATGAACGCCTCGTTGGTGGGGTGCCACGCCCATGTGGTCAGATTGTTGTTGATGCAGGTATACCCCGCCTCACACTCTCCCACCAAGTCGTAGGATTGCCCGTTGAGGACAAGGCTGTAGTAGAGGATCACTGGCGACGAACCATTCACATTCAACAGGTTGAGGCCAATCGAGCCGGTGTCCAAGCTCCAACCCTTGCCCGCCCACCCCGACTGCGAGTAGATGCTCACTCCCCCCTTGCCGTCGGTGGCCGCGCTGTCGTAGCTAAGGTTCAGGCTGGGCTTGACCCCATTCGGCCCCGCTGGTATATCTATGGGGTAAGAGTAGCTGCCATCCCCGCTGTACAACCCCACTTGGAAGCCTTGCAGGCTGGGGATGAAGGCACTCGATGGCGATGAACCGTCCCCCAGTTGGTAGCCGCTGAAGTGGTTGACGCTGGCACGGGCGGTGTGGGTGGTGGGGTCGACAATAGTGGGGATGCTCTGCCACGTGTGGTTAGCTTCGTTGTACCAGAACAAGGTGAGGTCGGCCTCGGATATGCCCAGCGCGTCAAGCTGCTGTGGGGTATAACCTACCGTGATGGTGAGCGGCTGGGCGAACTGATGCACCTCGCGGCTGAGGATGTCGGTGGCGTTGAGGTAGAACACGCCCCAACCGTAGTGCTTGCCCGCTAGCTCCGGCGCAGGGTTAGTGCCGAGGGGCGGCTGGAAGTCGTGCTTGAGGGTGAGGGCTTGGGTATAGGCACTGGCGGGGAAGTTGACCGTCACCACGTTGTCGCTGGAGCGCAGGGTGGCGGTGCTGCCGGGGCTGAACGGCACGCTGGCCGCCCCGCGACTATGATCTACCACCAGCACCCCGCGCGTAGCCACTACCGGCTGGCTGAGGCCGTCAGCCGTGATCGCGGGGCTGATGACCAATGCTCCGCCCGTCGGTGGGCTGGTCAGTTGCACGGTGGCGGTAAAGCTCACGCTCGCGCCGCCATTAAGCTGCGATACCGTCCAACTCAAGCTGCCCGGCGTAGGGCTGGCGGTGGGGATGGGGGTCTGGATTGAGGATAGACCGGCCTTACCTTGTGGACTAATCGCCATCAACCCTACGCCACCCGGCAATGTGGCACTCACGTTCATGTTGTGGGCGGCATCGGGGGCTTGGTTGATGACCGTGATGGTTATGGCTACGCTATCCCCCACGCCCATCTGGTGGCGGGAGAACTCCACTTGGCTGAACAGGCTGGGCAGGTGGGGGTCCACCACCGGCGTGACCGTAAGCTGGATGGGGGTAGGCATTGGGCTTTGGGTGGGTTGGGGGGTAGTAGTGGGGATAGGGATGGTGGGACTAGCGGGGAGGGTGGTGGCACTAATGGCGGCGAGTTTGGGGGATACCACCCCACCGAGGTTGCCACTGGGCAGTAGTGCCAGTAGCAAACTGAAGACCACGAATAGTGAGGTGTAGTGACTTATCTGCCTCCGCATGTTTCTCTCCCCTTTAATGACCCAGCTAGGTTTCCCTCTAAGCCCCATAACTTCGGGGCAAACGAAAAGCCCTATACCGCATTCCAGAAGTTTATCTCCGGTTGGGCTAGGGCTTGCATTGAGGCACAAATTGTGCTATAATCAGCGGTGCTGGCGCGTCTCATTCACGCCCAACCATGCCCCTCGACTGTGGCAACAGTTTGAGGGGCAAGTCTTTGTCTGCAATCATTGTAGCACAGGTATTACATCCTTGTCAATAGGGAAATCCCTGTATTTTTGGGCAATTTTAGCACTTTGCCTCCCCAATTTCCACTTTATGTCTACTAAGGTTAGTCTCCCCTATCTCTGTAATCAAATTGTAATATATGATTATCATAGCAATGCCATAAGCCAGCTTGTACAACTGGAAAGAAGTTTATGGCTGACCCAACCTTATCCCGCTATAGTTTGTACCTAGCATGGGAACGGTGGAAGATGGGGGAACTTCTCCGCTCTCTCCAACGTCGTATTATAGGGGGTTGGCACCACCTACATTTGTGCGCCGCGTTCATCTCGGGTTCGGTGCCCATTATTCGCATAAATCTCCACTTGTATTTATCCTCGGGTTCGGTTATTATATAAGTGATAACTTATGAGGTTGCGATTGGAGCGCGGCTCAGACCAAGAAAGGGGAGCAGACGGATGCGCGACCCAGAGGCGGAGGATGGAACGATCAGCTTTAGCGAGCGAGAGTGGCAGGTGTTGCAGGAGTTGGCCGAGGGGGCGGACAACCAGACCATCGCCACTCGCCTCAACCTCAGTCCCAAAACGATAGAGATGCACCTCACCAGCATCTACGCTAAACTTCAAGTCAAGAGCCGCAGCCAAGCGATGCGCTGGTACCTCACCCAAGGTGACAACTCGGGCAGTTGAAGCATGGTGATACACCGTCGCGGCTCACTCTGCATTGCTGCTCGGTGTTACCATTGGGCTACGCTGGTGCACTCAGATGGCGCAAAACCGCTGCTGCTCACTCATCCCCAAACTCCTTTCCCCCTTACACCCCATCTTTAGGCAGCCTAGCATTCTCCGCCGCAGCCATCCCCTCCGCTCGCGCTATATCCCCGGCTGCCGCCTCTCGCCCCGCCCATACGCTCGAATACTGGCAGCGGGGGCAGTGCGTGACCAGCACGCGCGGCCCAATCAGGGTGAAGCTGGGGGCACTCGCCACCTGCTCTGGGGTCGCCACCCGCAACCGCCCCCGCCCGGTGTGGAGCAGTTCCAGCCCACACCGGCGGCAGTATCTAGTTGGTCGCATCTGCTGCTCACTCACCGCTTCGCCCCTCGCTCTCGCCACCCCGCCGGTGGAGATATATACCCACCCTACGCTCCTCGCCACATCGCTCCGCCGCTGGGGAGATATACCCACACCCCGCTCCTCGCCACCTTGCCCCGCTTGGTCGCCACGCCGCGTTATGGTTGTTGTGGTTGTAGTTGAGCTATCAGTTTCATCACTGAATATCTGCCGTGCCGCCGATAACAACCACGCTTATCGCCACCTTGCTCCACTTGGTCGTCGCGCCGCGTTATGGTTGTGATCGTGGTTGGAGCGGGGGACTACCTCACCATATCCGCTCCACCCCAGCGGTTAGCGGCAGGCTAGCCGGTTCGCTTTCGCGTTCGCCCCTTCACTCGCCAAAGCCCTCCACCACGAACCCACCCGCCATCTCCCGCAGCCGTCCCGTGACCGCATCGCCGTCCCGCCCCAGTCGTCCCTCAATCTCCCCGAAGCTGAGGTTGGATGTCACCATCATCGGTAGCTGGTGGTTGTAGCGGTGCATCACCACTCTGGTCAGGTTTGAGCCGCTACTGTCCCACGCCGGTTCGCGGCCCAAGTCATCGAGGATGAGCAGATTGCAGGTGAGATATTCGCGGAAACGCTCCTCCCGTCCCCGCCAACTGGATAGCTGGGCCATCAGGTCGTAGGCAGTCACGAATCGCAGACTGAAGCGGGGGATGCGTTCGCGTACCACTTGCGCGACCAGCCGATACGCTAGCCCCAGCACCATGCCGGTCTTGCCGCTGCGTGCCCGACCCGTGAGGATGAGCGATGGGCCGCTCGCCCCCTGCCACTCGCCCAGCCATGTGAGCAGATAGTCGCGCACCGCGGGGTCGCCCGGCCAGGTCTCGAGGCGGCGGCCCTCTAGTTGGCGGGGGATATGCGCCTCGCCCCAGATGCGCTGCACCTGCCATGCGGCCTCACGCTCGGCAAGTTCATCATCGGGGAGTGGGGGCGGGAGGGCGCACTCGTCCGGCCACGATGTCGCGGTAGCTGACGCTGCCGCCGCTGGGGGGATGAGCAGCAGCTTGGATTTGGGGTACTTCTGGCTCATGACTTACCTCCTCGGTGGTGGGGGCGGAGGGTTGGCCGGGTCGGCGCACTCGCCCCGCGATGATGTCACTAACCTGCACGATGTCCGCTTGCCAGCGGCTAGCCGGTCGGGCGCGGGGTGGCGAGGTTCGCTCCCGCGATATGTCTACCCGCTGCGATGGGGCACGGCTGCCCGCCACCACGTTCGCCATGGTGCTGCGGAGGTACTGCTGGTTGGGTGCCCTACCCCCACAGCGGTCTTGCTCACCATCGGCGGCATCGAAGATGCGCTCGATCTGTTCGCTACTACACTCGTGTGCTAGCTCCCCTAGCACGTCGCGCAGTGGCAGATTGCTACCATCCCGCTTCTGGCCCAGCGACTGGCTGATACAACGATGCACCACGCTGAACCCTTCGCTCTCTAGCATGGCCGCGCCTGACCTTGTTGGCTTAGTCATCGGTTTGCTCCTTACTGGCCCCCAACCCTGAAGGTCGCGGGGGCATGACTACTGATTGGCTGCCTCACCGGCGGCCCAACCGCTGCCGCATTCGTTTGACCGCTCCCAGCCGCGTCTTTACCCGCCGCGGGGGACGCGGCGCGGCGTGCAGCTTCGCTTGGGCCGCTTCCTCCCGCGCTCGTGCCGCCGCGGCCTCCTGTCGCGCTTTGGCCACCCGCCCCCGCACTACCTCAATCTTGCCCCCCAACACCGCGTGCGCTGCGAGGATGATGGCCGCGTGCGTCTCCTCGCTCCCTTCCACTTGTTGCAACGCTTCGTTCACTTGCTCCTTGCTGCATCCCCAGCACTCCCACAACTCGATGTACATCCGCGTCGGCTGCGCCAGCGGAAAGTCACGGTGCATCGCCATCATCCGCCCCTGCCGCACCAGGTGTTGGCGCACCGCTGCCTCTGGCCCACTCCACTCCGCTTCGTACTGCCCCCAGTCGGGGTCGCGGAAGTCGAGGGTGTAGTCGCTCTTTGCGCTGTTGCACTTCGAGCAGAGTAGCTGTAGGTTAGCTAGCGCGTCGCTGCCATCGATGATGCGCGGCACCACATGGTCAGTCACGAGGTAGGCTCCCTCCGCCTCCGACCGCCCGCAGCACAAGCAGCGGTTGTGGTACTTGATGCGTAGATGGTGGAGCGTGTACGGGTTGCTTTTGTAGCTCGAGTAATCTGGGGCCATCGCTGACCTCCTCTTCACTATTCTGAACTTGGGGGCGGCCCCGCCGTGGTGATTGCTGACCGCGGCCTAGCTTGGTGCGTACTCGGTTGGGCGGGGGCGGTGGGGGTGGTTCGAGCGCAGGTGGCGGCAGTGCGGGCAGGGGTGGTGGGGTGGGGGTAGGCCAGTGCGTCTGCCCCCGCGTCTCTTTGCGGCGCACCCCCCTCCCGTGCAGGATGTCGTTGGCGATGGGTAGGTAGCCGGGGTAGCTGTAGCCCAACCCCGCGGCCCGCGCGATCGCCTCCTCTAGCGCATCCCGCTCATAACCCAGACAATCCCATAGCTCGATGAATTGGTGAGCACTCGCGTTCAGCGAAAATGTGGGATGCCATGCGGGCCGACCTTGGCTGGTCAAATACGCTCTGACCGCCTGCTCGGCCACGCTCCAATGCTGCTCGACATCGCGCCAGTTGGGGTCGCGGAAGTCGATCTGGGCGGAGATGGTGGCGGAGAAGCAAGGGGAGCAGAGCAATTGCAGGTTGTCTAGCTCGTTAATGCCGCCCATGTAAAGGGGGATAACGTGGTCGATGACCATCCCCACCCTCTCGCTCTCGACCTGACCGCAGCACAGGCAGGTATAGTTGTATTTGATGCGGATTTCGCGCTGCATGGCGGGGGTAATCTTAGCGCGGCGGGACATGGTGAGGCTCACTTTCGCTAGATTGAACTTGAGGGCAGACTAGATGCAGGCTCAAGCTGCGATGACGATGCCACTGGACTAGCCCTTGACGGCGGAGGCGGATGAGGTGGCGATGGGCAGTGGAGGGTGAACCGCAGCCGGTGGCCGTGGCAATCTGCTGGCGGGTGGGAGGACGCTGGTGGGCGGCAATGTAGCTGACGAGGTAATCGTAGACCGCGGCCACGTGCTGGGGGTTGGTGGGGCCAGCCATGGCTACACCGCCCGCTCAAGCATATCCGCGAGCATGTCCCATACAAACTCCTCCCAGTCGGGCAGGTCGGCAGCGGTTGACAGGGTATGGTACACTAGCTTAAGCTCGATGATGCTGAGGGCAGCGAGGAGCGGGGTATCTCGCTCCGGCAGGGGAGGGTGGCGCAGGTCAAGGTGAGTGGCGACCCAGCCCGCGGCCTTGAAGGGTTGGGGGATAGCGAACCTAGCTTGGGCGATAGTGCGCCAGCGGCGACGGGCGGCGGATTGCCAGCCTAGCTGTAGCTGAGTGAGCATGGTGGCGAAATCTGGCGGGTCTAGCTTGGGTAGCTCGACCGATGCGGCGGGTGCGACTGGTGGGTGAGTGGTTGACACGGCCATGGGGTTGCTCCTTTCAGGAAACA
Source organism: Chloroflexia bacterium (assembly GCA_038239995.1). Taxonomy (GTDB): domain Bacteria; phylum Chloroflexota; class Chloroflexia; order QHBQ01; family QHBQ01; genus QHBQ01. The sequence goes on from JBBSEE010000019.1 coordinate 9,646, forward strand.
CCAAAGGCCTGCCTACTCCCCGGTGCAAGCGGGTTTCGGCGCGGCCTTTGAGATTTGATGGGAGAGGTGCAGGCTAAGGTACTCCTGCATTCGCTGTCTACTTCTTCTTAGGCAACGCAGCCTTGCACCCTGCTGATTGCCTTGTTCTGGAAGTTCTAACAATATTGTACCATAGTTCCTAACAAAATGCAAGGTTTTGTTAGGAGTTTGCTAACGGGAATCTGTGCTGGTTTTGGAGGCTGAAATCACCTAGATTACAAGGTAGGGATTTAGTGCTGCGGAGAACACAGTGGTAGATAAGGGTAAAGTTAAAAAATTGCTTGAAGATGCCCGCAAAGCTCAGGGCTTGTCTCTTGACGAGATGGCGGCACGCACTGGCTTTAGCAAGAACCTACTTTGGCGAACAGAAAATGAGGCAGCTAATCTTCCAAAACCTGAAGTCGCCGCAGTCATCTGCAAAGAGTATGGCATAGCTATGGCTGAGTTGGTTCAAGCGGCTGGGTACGATTTGGGTTTGGGGGATGTAAGACAAACAATAGTAGAGAGTATGTCTATAGCCGAGTACATACATCGCAAACATAGCGACATTCAGGGCTATGAAAATCTGGCAACTACCCTTGAGGAGCTAATTGAAAGTAAACGTATCCGCGAACAGCGCGAAACTATCGAGTGATTTAGGCGAGGCTGAGGAAACAGGTACATACGTCTTAACTGTGGAGGTCGTTTGTTCTGTACTAAGCCGCGCCACTTGCTTTATGTATAATCACGCACAAGCTCATCTTCCTCCAACGTCAGTACCTCACCGGAGATTGAGCTTCAATTATTAGACACGGTGTTTGGGATGGCAACGACAGCCGCCCAACTAAGCTGCTTACCAATATCCCATCGCAATCCCTATATCAGATAACTGGTATCTTCCTTCGGTTCTGGGATACCCAATGTCTCCACCTTGCCGAGACAACCCTCGCAGATGGTATAGATACGCACGCGGTCAGTCTCCACATCCAGATGCTTATCCAACCGCGCCCGCATCTGCAATAGCTCCTTCTTGGTCAAAAAACACTCGAACAGCGAATACTCGGTCCATCGCCCGAACCCCTTCAGCGTCTTATGCACCCTCGTGCGCCGCTTGTCGCTGGAGATGTCATAGGCCACCACATATAGAGTGGTCTGCCCCCCGCTGCCAACCTTACTCATTTTCATCCTCCGTTCATCGCACCATAAATGGCGCGTATTCGCCCACCTCACCCGTTAGGTACTTGCCCACCAGCCGCGCCTGCAATTCGATGCAGCGGCGATAAGGCACCTTGTACTCGAAGGTGGGGTGGGTAATCACCTCCTGCATCCGCTCCTCGAACTTCTCAAGGAACAACCGCCGCGCCCGCTCGGTCATCCTCACCGTGTTCAACTCTGGCTCGAAGTCGCGCTGCTCCAACATCCGGTTGTTCAGCATCCCCAGCACCACTGCATCCACAATTACGGGGCGGAACTCCTCCAACAAATCCAGAGCAAGGGCAGGTTTGCCATATCGTGAGGAGTGCAAATAGCCAATATACGGGTCCAGCCCCACCGCTTGCACCGTGCTGGCAATCTGCCCGCCCAATATCGTGTAGCCATAACTCAACATCGCGTTCACTGGGTCGGTGGGTGGGCGGCGCACCCGCTTGCTGAAGCCATGCGCCCAGTTGCAGCGAATCAACCGCCCAAACACCCCGAAGTATGCCGCGCTACCCGCCCCCTCGCAGCCGAGTAGCGGCCCCAGCCCATTCATCCGCCCGCTAGCCGCCTCGCCCGGCTCAAGCTCCGGGTCACGCTCAATCGCACTCTCCTCAATCGCCTCATCTACCAGCTTCAGTTGCGCGTCCTGCGCTGCCCCAATGCAGCGACGCACGCTCTCCGCCGCCGCCGCCACCAGCGGGTCGCCATGCTCACGTTGATAGCGCATCAGCACGGTTCGCATATTCTTCAGCTTTCCCACCACGAACTGCCGCGCCAGACCCAACCGCCGTTCCCCATCCGCGTGCGCCGCGTGCTGCGCTAGCCGCAAAATAGAGTTCTTGCTCAGTTGTGGGTTCAGGCTGCCGAGGTAGCGGCCATACTTGTTCAGATACGTCACCCCCACCTTCGCATCCAGCAAGGCGGCCAGCGCGGGCGTGCTAATCGTAATATCACCCAGCACCACCACCTCCTCCACCTTCATCATCGGCACGGTCATCTTCCGCTCCCGCTTACCTTTGTTCGCTCCCTCGTCTCGCTCCGGAATATGCACAATCAGGCAATCGCCTTCCTTGCCCACCCATGCCTGCTGCTCGGTTAGATACAATATCGCCATCGTCAGCCCCCCCTTTGTTAGAATGAAGAAGGTAGAAGGTAGAATGAGGTCTTGTTCTTCGCTCAAACCTCGGTACTACGCAACCGAAGCACCTCACGGGGCAGGCAAATCGGCTCCAGCGAACAATCGCGGCATTTGCGCCGATTGGTAATCGGTAGCGGCGGCTGGTCTAGCGTGGCAACCACCTGCGCCTCGGCAATCAAGGTGCGGGTTTGTTCGCGCAAGGCGTTGTCCAGTACCACCTCGTCACGCCGCGCCGAACCGAAGTAGAACATATACCCCCGCGCAATACTCCCGTCGCCCACCGCCAACGCCTCCTCTAGGGCCAGAGCTTGGGCGCAAAGCTGGCTGTGGTCGTTCAGCCACTGTCCCATCTTCCCCTTCTTATACTCCACCGGCCACAGCTTGCCCGCCGCCGCCAACTCCGCCAAATCACCACCCCCACCCCCCTCCACCTCGACCACATCGCAATAACCCGCCAGCCGCAGCTTGGGGGCGCAGACGTACACGCGACGCATTTGCAGCGTATCACCTCGCGTGCTACTCACCCCACTGTCCGACCGCTCGTGTAGCATCTGCCCTTCCAGCACGTGTTCGTTCACCACCATCTCGCCCAGCGTGAACTCGTAGTAGAAGCGGCGCGGGCAATAGGCATAGGCGTTAAGATAGGAAATCGGCAGGTACTCCGGCGCATCACTTCGCTCGACCATCATGCAACTCCTTCCACCTTACCAAAACCTTACCACTTTTCGACACATCA
>JBBSEE010000020.1:0-12588 GCA_038239995.1 Chloroflexia bacterium
CGTAGCGGGCGGTGGGCAGCGGCGTGACCACCGTCCACACCCCGCCGGGTACACAAACCGTGGGCGTAACTGTGGGGGTGGGGGTAGTGGTGGGCGGGGTGCCGGTCGCGGTCGGGGTGTTGGTGCCACAAGGGCCAGCTGGCTTCAACCAACGCGCGGCGTTGACAATCAACTTACCCCAGTCCCCGCTGAAGTTCTGGGGGTTCTCGCCGAGGTAGGCGTTGAGGGCGACCGCGGTGTGACCCGCGTTCGTCTTGTAGGCGGCGAGGATGAGGTTGTCGGTGTAGGTTGCCACCGATGTTGCCCCTGCCGTCAGCGAGACTTGGTGACGGTAGAAAGCGCTGAGGGTAGTTATACCCTGCATCAGGGGATGGCCCGCATTGTAGGTGCCAAGGTTGCCAGTGCTGAACGCAGTTGGGGCACTGTCGTTGAATGGCGTGTAACCGCCGGTCATCCAGCGACCAGACAAGCTGAACGGTGCGCCATACCAGTTGAAGTTGGTCGCCACCACTACGCCACCGGCATCTTGGTAGTCAGCCACCACGTTGCCCATTCCGGTGGGGTCAGCGTAGGCGTTGTTGCTGAACAAGAGTATCTCATCGTAGGGTGTCAACTGGGCGAGGGTGGGTGTGCCGGAAAATGCGTCGAATAGGTCTACCGCCGCTACGTTCGGTTCCGCCAGCATCGCGGTTTGGATGGTGGTAGGCGGCCCGCCATTGTCGGAGTAGACAATCAGGATGTGGTAGTTTCTCGCCCCGCAAGGAGTGGCTGTAGCGGTGGAGGTACGAGTGGCGGTGCTGGTGGGGGTGAAGGTGGGGCCACCCGGCGTAATCGTCGGGGTGTTGGTGCCGCAGACCCCCGGTGCCCGCAGGCTGACATCGTCCACGTACATGAAGGTGTCATCGCCGAAGCCGTCTTGATGCACCAAGAACTTGATGCGGACGGTCTGCCCGGCATAGGGAGCCATGTTGAAGGTGATATGCTTCCACGTCAGGTCGTTCTCGTCCACGTGCATGATGGTGGCAAGGATAGTGCCAGTGGAGCTAACCACATAGGCATCCTGCCAGTCGAAGGCGATGGTGTCTACCGTGCCGGGGAAGTACCAATAGCTGAGGGTACCACCGGCAGCGGGCACCGCGACCGTCTGGTAGAGCGAGCCATCGCCCGTCGGTTCGCTGCCAGAGACGGTGCCGAGCAGGGCGGAGCCAGTTCCGCTATGCGCCTGCGCGGTGGAGGGTACGGGCGGAGGATTGTTGCCATCAATCGTCCACGAGGCGAGCGCGCTCTCGAACCCACCATTCTGCACTATTTCCGGCCCCAAGCAGGGGGTGGGGGTAATCGTGGGGGTGGGGGTGCGGGTCAAAGTGGGGGTCGAGGTCGGCAGGGTGCCGGTCGGGGTGGGGGTGGGGGTGCCCAGCGTGAAGGTGCCCACTCGTGCCCAGTGGTTGTTCTGCGCCCATGCCGCGAGGATGGTGCCGCCCGAACCCCCGATGAAGCCACCCACATCGTTGGCCTCGTAGTCGGTGGTGGTGCCGAATGATCCGAAGGTGCTGCTGCTCAATTGGAACGGGGCAGTCCACGTTGCCCCACCATCGGTGGATTGCACGTAGAACTGCGCCACCACGGTGTTGCTGCTCGTCCCGCTCAGGTAAGTCACGTGGATGGTGTGGTCGGGCGTGACCTTCACCCAGCCCCAGCCTTGGAAGATGTTGGCGTTGGGGTTGTTGTAGGGGATGACCGGCGCACTCCACGTCACCCCGTTGTCGGTGGACTTGGACAGGTAGATGGCCGCCGAAGCCGGGGCACTGGGGGTGCGATACTGCGTCCAGACCGCGTAGAACACCCCGTTCGCGCCCAAATCGGCGGTGATGTTGGGGGTGTCACTCCAGCGTACCCCCAGCGGGGAGGTGGAGTTGAAGGGCACCGCTTGGTTCAGGGGCACGGTCACGATGGTGGTGGAGAAGGGGAAGGAGACCCCGCCATCGCTGGAACGGGCGAACATCACCTTGTTGTTGGTGCCGACCGTGGGGCTGCCCCCGCAGCACAGACCGCGATGCCACGCATAGCCAATCGTGCCGTTGGGCGAGATGCCCAGCGAGGGGAACTCGTTGTGGGCCGCCCCGGTGACGAACTCGTTGTTGGGTACCAGCGCGAGAGGGGCGGCACTAGGGGGGTTCCACGAGGTGCCGTTGTCGCTGGACCAGCGGTTGCTGACCGTGTTGAAGCTGCCGCTGCCGCCCGCATCGAACAGCGCGGTGGTGACATAGACGTGACCATAGAAGGGGCTGGCGGGGTTGTGGTCTACCCAGATGTACTCGCGGTCATCGAAGTAGGGAGTGCTGACGCTGGGGCCGCAAGCGGCATCGGTCGCCCACGTCACCCCGAAGTCGGTGGAGCGACCGCAGGTGTAGTCGTAGCCGCTGCCGGGGTTGTTAATCGCCAGTTCGAGGGCATTGGCACCGGTGGGGCCGGGGCCACCTTCGAGCCAAACGTTGGTGACATCACCGGAATTGGCGGGGTTGGGGGGATTGCGGGACTGCCAAGTGGTGCCGCCATTGGTGCTGTTGTCGAGGGAGAAGTTGCCGCTGACCAGCAGATACTGGCCGTTGGTGGGGTTGACCCCCGCGGCAGGCTCACCGGAAGCGGCGGAGGTAGTCTGAGTGGCCGCGCCCCAGGTAATGTTGAGCAGGGGAGCGAAGGGGTTAGTCCAGCTACTAGGGGCGGCAGGGGCAGGCTTGGCGGGATGCACCTTGCCGGACATGGAGAGGGTGGAGTACGATACCCCTTGCAGGCCGATGGGCAGCGCGTCAAAGCCATCGTTGTTCACTGGCTGCTTGTTGCTGCCGGTGGCAGGGTTGGACGCTGACGATTGAGCTGCCCAATTTATAGAACCAGCAGGAGTGGCCCCCACCGCCACGCTGCCGAACACCATCACCACGCCAGTGACAAACATCGTCACCAGCAGGAGGGGGAGAACCAACAACCGATACTTCTTCATGCTAGATTCCGCCTTTCTTTCTCGTTGACTTCTGCTAATCAACGTCCATGTCGCCGCCCTTGTGAGAGCGGCCACGCCAATCCAGCCCTGCACCCATCGTCTCGCTGCTCACGCCCGCAGCTATTGATGCTTCAAGCTGGACACAATCTACAGGTTAGCATCAGATGGCCGATTTGTCAAATTGCCACCCAGCGTGAGTGAGACGGTAATTTAGTCGCGCCATTTAGTGAGATGTACCCCAAAAATGAGACCACAAAGAAGTCAAAAATCAACGGCTATCCCGACCACACCTTCCGCCCCAACCACAACATCCGCCGTGACGAAATGGCCCAAATTGTCTATAAAGGAGTGACGAGACCGTAGGTCGGTTTAACCCCATTGCACCCCCACTCACGGCAAGGTCGAGTGGGGGTGGCATTGTGCTGATTTCAGGGCGGCATCTGGTAGTGGCGCAGGCGACAGCGACCTAAGCCCGCCTAGCTTTGGTGACCCAGATCAACTACAAAGGCGTAATCCTTCTACCCATGGCTTCCAACTGGGGTTGCTCACCAGTTGCTCGGCTACGGCCAAGATGTGGTGAGCTTCATCAGCAGGCAGCTTGTTCAGCGTCGCTTCTATCTGGACGCGGGTCTCCTCAATATATGGCTCCCGGGTTTGCTCCCTGATCGCTGCCGAACGAAGGTAACAACCAAGTGCTACGTGGTAGTGTGAGGGCGCAGAGTATACGTCACCCAAGTTGTGCCAAGCAAATGCCTGTGAGCTAAGATTGTCGGTTGCCTCAGCAACTTCTAGCGCATGGCGGTAGCACTCAACTGCTATCTCACTATCGCCTCCTTCAGCATAGATGACCCCCATATTGCCCAGCGTTCGACACTCCGATGCTTGGTCACCTAGCTCCATGGCAATGGCTAGTGCCTGCTGGTAATAGCTAAGTGCTACGGTGCGCTGCCCCAAGAAATAGTAGCAACTAGCTATATTACCCAACCGTCGGCCTCTACTCTTCTGGTCGCCAACCATGATGGCGATCGTCAGTGCCTCCTCGAAGCTGCTCATCGCCTCAGCATAGTGCTGAAGCCGAGTATAACTAGCACCAAGATTGCCTAGGCTCTTACCGAGTCCTTGCTGGTCGTGCGCGGCTGCCGCGATGCTCACTGCCTGCTTAAAGTAGCCGATCGCCTCATCGAAATTGCCTAGCTTGAGATGAGCAGTACCCAAGTTATTGAGTGCATGAAGCCGCTCACTGGCAGTGAGTTGGTCCTCCGGCGCATTGGCAAGCTGGCGTGCCATCTTCAGCAGCAGTGGGTATACGCCCCACCGCTCAAGTAGTACTTTCAGGCTTATCTCATCCCCACTCCTCATCGTTTCCAGCGGCATCGTGTTCTCGATCTCATATGCTGCATGGTAATCACCTGCAGCGCAGAACTGCTCGAAAGCATTAAGCAGTGGATGCACCTCGGCCCGACTCCGTAGTGACAGATCGTTGGCACGGGGGACGTAGCGGCTAGCAAAGTAATTGGCGGCAGCCAAGTGATAGGGGATTGCACTCTCCAGCTTTGTATAAGCGTAGTTCTGCACGATTTCGTGCATCGTGTAGCGTCCCTCGTCACATGAGAGTAGACTACGGCGGATAAGGGCCAAAGCCACCCGCTCGATCTGCCCTGCGCTCCACTCCTTCGCTAGGCCGAGGGTGGGGGATGGGTCGAGATAGGCAAGCATCCCCCTTATGTCCTCACTGCTGACCGGCTGGCGAAAGATGGTGGGACGATCGAAGATACTGATGTACTTTAGCAGGCTCTGCTCTTCCTCAGTCAACTGCTTGTAAACCTCGTCGAGGAGTGCTGCGGCCAGCTCCTCCCCCCACAACTGACCCGCCAGTAGCTCCCTGAGGTTGTGATGGTCGAGCGTAACTAGTTGGGCGAGCAGGATGAGCGCGAGCGGGTGCCCTCCGGCCCTCGTTACCGCTGCTCCCAGCAACCCCTCATCCTCCGCCCCAAGACCAGCACTGCGTAGTAGCGCAGTGCCATCCGCCATACTCATCCCCCTCAGTTGGTAGATGGGCAGCCGCCGCCTTCCTGCCCGCACGTGCCAGCGGCTGGTGAGCAGCATCCGCGCTCGGCCCAGCTCTTCCTGCTCTAGCAGCCATCCCCACCCGCCCTCGGCACTGCCGTCGGGGGCGAGTATGCTCTCGCAGTTGTCCAGTACCAGTAGCACCGTGCGTGCTTCACTGCGTAGCCAGTCTACGAGGAGCAGGGCTTGCTCTTGTTCGCTTACTACCTTAGCCGCGTCGAACTGCCGCCCACTTTGGCGGGCGAACTCGCCGACCAGTGCCCCCAAGTGGGGGTTGAGGCGCAGGTCGCGCCAGATTATCAGCGCATAGTTGCCGCGCTGGGTGTGGCAATACATTGCCGCTAGGGTGGTCTTGCCAATGCCCGCCACCCCCAGCACCGCGGTGCGGTGAGGGATTGAGACTATCAGCGTCGGCGTGGCTTGGCCCAAATGACTGGCAAGTTCGTCAAGCTCGGTGCGGCGACCGATCGCCGCTTGGATGGGGGGGATGGGGTGCGACCATATGGCGGGGGCGGGTTTAGGAGTGGAGGCGGTGGTGGGGGTAAGGATGTCCAGTGGCGGACTACCCCATTCCCTTTCGCCAAACGAGCTAACCCCAGCCAGCGCGAGTAGAGCCTCAGCCTCGGCGCGGCTGGTGAGTGCCCCCCACTCGACGAAGGTACGCACGATCGCCCGCACCTCGCGCTCGGAGGGCATTTCCCCCCGCCAGCCGCTAAGTTTGTGGTTTAGCAGGCTGCGGCTGATGCCAATTGCTTGAGCCAAGTCCGCTTGGGTAGCGCGGCGACCATCGTCGTAGGGATAGCTAATACGCAGTAGCTCCACAACGCGGGTGCGAAAGAGGGGTAGAGCAGACACATGAACTCCTCATCTTGTGGCTCATAACTGAAAGGCACTGTCATCCTACTACAAGTTCGCGCTGTAGTCAAGGGTAAACTTGCAACTTTCTGATACAAAAGCACACAAAAGTACACATTTTTGGTGTGGGCAGCAGCTATAATGAGATTACGGGCGTGCCGTGATTTAACCCAAATTAACACCATAGGAGGGTCAAGATGAACCGTGTCTACCAGCTAAGGTTGCGCTTGCTAATCACGATTATTATCTTCGGGTTGAGCGTAACCGCACCCTCGCTACCGCCGGTGGCGGCTCACACCATGCTCGGCAGCGTGGGGGAGCAGCAAGGGATTACCCCGTCGAGCCAACCGCTGAACTGTCCACCAACCAAGAGCAGCACTAGTTCATACGATACATATGGTGGCTGGTGCCAAGTGCCAATCAACAACAACTCCGGCTATTTCCGCACCGCGCAGGTGGGTAACAACAAATGGCTGGTCACGCCTCAAGGTCATGGTTTCTTCAGCGCAGGCATGAATTACGTGAGCTATGGAAAGTCTAGCCTGACTACTCCTACTGTCTACACTAACGTGTTCGAGACATACGACCAGCGGGCCTTTGATAAGTATCACAGCGCGGCAACTTGGGCTAACGCCAGTGCCACCCAACTGCAAGGTTGGAACTTCAACACCATCGGCGCGTTCAGTGGCCCCGACATCCGCCACCATGGCCTCGCCGAGACCCGCTTCCTCAGCATCGGGGCGACTAGTGCATTTACTTCCTGCTTTTCTTTGTCGCGCTCGCAAGCCAAGCCAGTCGAGGTATTGAACGGTCAAGGTGATTACGCTGCTCTTGACGCTAGCACGGCCAGCCAGCCCTGTGTGCCTTTGGATTACACGCCAGTGAGGAATGTCAAGACAATAGAGGGCACCGATTATTCAGGCTTCTTTCCCGATGTCTTCAGCCCCGCCTTCGCCGATGCTGCTGCGGTAATTGCTGGCCAATTGATTACCAGCGATGACATATCTGACCCATGGCTAATCGGCTACTACACCGATAATGAGCTACTCTGGTACTACTCCGAGAAATGGGTTGACGCGCCGGACAACACCCTCGTCGAGGAGTTTATCAAACTTGGTCCCACTGAACCGGGCAAGATCGCGTGGAAAGATCTGCTGTATAATGACTATCATACCCACATTGGCGAACTTAACGTAGCATGGGGGACAAATTACGGGGGGTTTGATGACCTCCTCAATGTCAATACGATTACTACCCCTGCCGCTCGTGTTAACAAGAGCCATTTCCTCGCCCAGATTGCCGACCACTACTACAGCATTACCAGCAGCGCAATACATCAGATTGACCCCAACCATCTCATTCTGGGCGACCGCTACATCAATAAGCCGCTCTATCAAGAGGTAGTGACTGCCGCAGGCAATTATGCGGATGTCATCAGCCTCAACCTCTACAACGTATTTGCGGATAACTTGGAGATGGAGAACCTAGACGAAATAGCGCGGTGGACTACTAAGCCGATCATGATTACCGAGTTCGGCTCTCATGCCGCCGATAGCGGGATGCCTGCCTACGCCGGGTCTTTGCCCGCTGTCTTGCCTACCCAGCGCGATAACGCCTCGGTTTATGAGCTGACCATGAGCGAGGCCTTGCGCCGCCCTTATGTGGTAGGCGCACATTGGTTCAAATACTCTGATAGCTCGGTGCTGATGAGGCTAAACGACGATGGCAGCAAGATATATGATGGCCGCTCCAACTGGGGCTTTGTAGACATCAACGATACCCCTTATACGGATTTGACTAGCCTCGCCGCCCTCTACAATGCTGACCTCTACTACCGCAAACTGGGCCAACCTGCCGTCAACCTTGAGCCGCCTATCCCTCTGCGCCCCGACTATGGTGCTACCTTGGTCTACCCACCCAACGCTTATAACCCAACCCCGATCATCTATGGCGCACCCTTGCTAGCCAATATCCTCGGCTTTGGCTGGCGAGCGGTCAACGGGGCCAGTACGTACACCCTACAAGTGTCGCGCTATCCCAACAACTTCGGCGGGGCTAGAACCTACACCACCGCGGCCACGGTCTATACCCCTACGGACACCTTCACTGCGGGGCGATGGTACTGGCGAGTAAAGGCCAACAACGGGTCCAGCGACGCGGTCAGCGACGCAATCGCCTATACCGCGCCCCAACCGTTCGAGGTACTCGGTCAAAGCCGTACCCTGTCCTTGTCCGACTTCGAGGCTCCTGAAGAGGAGCTGCTGTCCCCCACCCCCGGTGCCCGCTGGCAGGCCGTGGTGCCCGGCCACCTCAGCCTTGCAGCCAGCCTGATTGGCGCAACCAGCCCCATCGTGGCCGCGCTAATGACCTTCTCTGGTCAGATCGATGGCGGGGTGCCCGGCTACAACTGGGCATTTATGCAGCGGGTGCCTACCTACATCCAGCCTACCGATTGGCGCGGTTACGATTATCTAAGCATTGATGTGACCAACCAGTGGGGCGATAACCCGGCTCCCTTCTTCGGCTTCGTCTTCACCGACCTTGCCAGTCCGCAGAAATGGTATGGGACCTTCCGCCCCGTCCGTAATGGCACAGATACGGTCACACTCGACCTAAGTGCCGCCCAAGCGGAAGGGCTAGACCTCAGCCGTATCGGCTCACTATCCATCGGTACGCGCCGCCCCTTGCCGGGCAGCCAACTGGCGATTGATACCCTTACTCTGCATCAAGTGGCCCACGACAACATTACCCAGCCGGTGGTGAATCCCATTGTCACCGACGCGGCAGCAAGCGGGGCGGAAGTGAGCGGCACCTTGACCGTAGATTGGAGCAGCTACCAACCAGTGACCAGCACGGTGGCTTACTACCTGTATGTTAGCCCCAACCCTACCATCCCCTCTAACCCCACTATGATTGTGGATGCCACTGCCCAACGTACCCAGCTTCGCACTTGGTATGACCCTACTACCTCCGGTCACGACCCCAACGGCAGCAATCTGCTGAGTAATGGCATAAGCTATTACGTTTGGGTGGTGGCAGCGGACCGCTGGGGCCACCGCAGCCAACCCGGTTCGCTCGTGTCTAGTCAACCAACCGAGTGCAGTGCGGCCTACACCTACACCGATGTCGCCCCCAACTACTGGGCGTATGTATTTGTCAACCATCTATCCTGCCTGCACATCGTCAGTGGCACTGGTGGAGGGTTGTTCTCACCCCATGCCATCACTTCCCGCGCTCAGTTCACGAAGATGCTTACCCTTGCGCTGGGTTGGCCGCTAGTGAATAACCCACAATACTACACCGACGTTCCCCCTTCAAACCGGCTCTACACCTACGTGCAAACGGTCACGGCTCATGGGTTGATGAACGACTACTCGCCCGGCGATTGTGCTATCAATCTTGCAACCTATCCATGCTTCCTCCCCAACAAAGCGATCAGCAGGCTACAGGTGGCGTACAACCTAGTTCACGCCTACGGGTGGGCGATTGACACCTCGGGCGGGCCGCACTTCAGCGACGTTGGGATAAACGATACCGGCTATGCAGAGGTGGAGACTTGTTATCATCGCGGGGTAGTTAGTGGGGTTGGGGGTGGCAAATTCGACCCTACTGGTAACGTCTCGCGCGACCAAATGTCCAAGTTCCTATACCTGAGCGTGCGTCAACCATAGCGATTAGCTTCCGGCCTCGCCCTCGGCATCCACAAGTTTAATTAGGGCGAGGCCGTCATGGGGATGAGGAACACGCCGCAGCGTGGTGGGCAAGACGTTGACTCTACTTTGTGGGCGAGGCCAGCATAGACTTCGCGCAGGTGCCCACCTTTAAGTGCTACCATCACGTAGACCCAGTACTGCGTGTAGATGCAGCCTCGGCTCATTCTTCACCACAGCAAGTAAGAAGTCGCCAATGTAGGAGAGTACTGCGGCGTAATCCTCGATGTAGAAGCAGGGCGGGCGTAGTCACTGCGCCGCCCTGCTTTTCACCATCCTCTTGTCACCACCCCCACTTGGCGACCAACTCTATCAGAAGCCGCGCCAGAGTGAGGTAGACATGCTAGCAAAGCCGCATCGTGGGCCACCCCGCCGCTATCTTCCACCCGCGCTCTACCCTTATCCCCCAGCACTATAGTTGCTATCATTTGCTTTACCCGCTCTGTAAGTCTTCCATATTCCCAACCCCTGCAACTACCTCGCCTAACCTGCGTATATAATATAGCCAGCATACATCCGAAGGAGTGCCACTATGACCGACCAACTTAAGGAGGGCCCTCAGCAAGAGCCGACGCATAGTCATTTGAGCATTCCCATTGAATGCCCCAAGTGCGGTGCTGACCGAGTAGCGTGCGATATATACGCTCACAGAACCCTCGCCATCGCGCCTCGGGACCAAGGCTTGCTCGACTTCCGCTATAGTGGTCTATCCGCCGCTGCCTGCCCTCAGTGCGGCTACGTCGAGCTTTTCGCTAACCAGCCTATGCAGCTACGCCCCAATCCCAAGTAGTAACTCATCCAAAGGAGCATTCCCATGGCTGACCAATTCATAATTGACCTCAAGTTCCCCAAAAAGATTGGTGGTAGATGTGGTAGAATAGTAGAGAGGAGCGGATGATGCAGACGAGATGGAGTCCAAAGCTAATAGTGGGCACGGTCTTGTGGCTGATCGCGATGGCGGGATTCGGCCTGCTCTGGGCGAGGGGCGATACCAACTATGCTTGGCAGAATGGCATGAAGTCTTACGCCGACTCACGAGGTAATACCTACGTGAACAGCTTGCAGATGCTCTCTCCCAATGAGGGTTGGGCGGTGGGATATGCCTACAACCGCAGCAACAATCCGTCCAGTTTGTTCAGCTTCAATTTTGGTGGTCAATTCGGGTCGGTGCTGCACTACACGGGCGGCCACTGGCAGCCGGTAACGATACCCGACGTTCCGGAGCTAAGTCGGGTAGATATGGTTTCGCCTGAAGAGGGTTGGGCCGTAGGGGCGGGGGCAACGATGCTGCACTTTAGCGGGGGCAACTGGACGAAAGTCACCACCTTCAATGGTCTAAGCAATACCAATGGGGTGAGCTTCAACGATGTCTATATACTATCGGCGGCGGATGGCTGGGTTGTGGGTGAGCGGGGCGGGAGCAACCCTGCCGCGACCATAATCTTGCACTATACTGGCGGACAGTGGCAAGTGTCGGATGCTCCGGCGGTTGGTGCGCTCAGGGCCATAGCGATGGTTTCCTCATCCGAGGGCTGGGCGGTCGGCTCCGATGCAATCCTCCACTATCAGAAAGGCCAATGGCAACAAGCATTCGCACCGCAATTCGACGGCTATGAGGCAAGGATACAGATGGTCTCAGCCAGCGAGGGTTGGGCGAGTGCTGGTTACAACCATGTACTACACTATCAAGATGGTCAGTGGAAAAAGGTGGAAGTTGCCCCTCAAATACAAGTTTACGATTTGAGCATGGCTTCAGCCAACGTGGGCTGGGCTGTGGGCGAGAGTACCAATTCCGGCAGCCTCACCAGCGCAGTAGTTCGCTATGATGGTCAAAGCTGGCAGCCGGTAAGTACGCCCAACCTCGAATGGTTGAAGCACGTGGTTGCCATATCCGCCGACGAAGCATGGATGGCTAACAACTCTGGCACTATTTATCATTACCGCGATGGCGATTGGAGCATCAGCTACACTCACTAGCGCGAGGGCGAGGGGTATGGGTGGCTTAATTGCTACCCAGCGTGCAATCCTAACCGCTCGATGATGGCGGCTCATCGGGCGGAGAACTGTCCTGCTTTGGCCGCAGCAAGATAATAAGGGTCAGGCCCAGCGCACGGAGCAGGGTGCGGGGGCGCAAGGGCGAAGCGCAGCGTAGGCTGCATCGCTGGACGTTTGCCCAGTTGCGCGGTTTCCTCACCTACAAAGGTGCGGAGCGTGGTATGCGGGTTGTCGCTGTTGACCCGCGTCATACCTCCCAAACCTGCTCTCGTTGCGGCTTTCAGAGCCGCGCTAATCGTAAGTCTCAATCCCTGTTCCTATGTCGTAGCTGTGGCTACCAACTCAATGCCGACCTCAACGCCAGCTACAACATCAGGGACAAACACCTTGCCAGTGTCAGTACATCTTTCGCTGGTGGGCGGCCATCAAACCGCCTATCGTCTCAGGCTACGCAAGTAGCTTAGGGACAAACCCCCGCCTTCAGGCGGTGGGTATTTGATTATAGCATAGCAGGCAAGGGGCGAACCGCTTAAAGCGGAGGAGCAAGCGATGACGCGGGCGCAGGCGATTGCCCCCGCTTTAGTGAGGATAGCTTCGGCTACTAGCGTGGTCAGTGGTTAAGCGGCACAACTTTGTTGCCCACCGATAACCAAGCATAGGGGCGCACCGCAGTGCGCCTCCAATCGGTAATCTGCCTTACTGGGTCATCGCCAGATAGAGCATCTTGCAAATCTGCGCCCGCGTCACGTTGGCGTTGGGGGCATACAGCCCGCCACCAATGCCGCTGACCACCCCGTGATGGTAGGCGGTCTCCACCGCGCCGTAGAACACGTTGTTGGACAGCACGTCGCTGAAGTGCGGCCCGCCTGAGGTGTCAATCGCCCACCCGTAGGCGCGCACGATAATCGCGGCGGTCTGGGCGCGGCTAATCGAGTCATTGGGCAGGAAGCAGGGGTTGGCGAG
>JBBSEE010000021.1:0-12548 GCA_038239995.1 Chloroflexia bacterium
CATTGCGGTGCGTATCTCGTCCAGTTGCCGCCCCTTCGCCAACTCTTGGCCGAGGAAGCGGTTGCGGCTGTAGCGGCTCTGACAGGTGGCAATTACGTCGCCCAACCCCGCCAGCCCTGCGAAGGTGAGTATGTTGGCTCCGGCGGCGAGGCCCAGCCGCCCCATCTCCGCCAGCCCGCGCGTAATCAGGGCACTCTTGGCGTTATCGCCCGCCTCCAGCCCATCGGCCACCCCCGCCGCGAGGGCGATGATGTTCTTCAACGCGCCGCATAGCTCCACCCCAATCAGGTCGCTGTTGGTATATACCCGCAGGCGCGGGGTGATGAGTGCGTCCTGTACCCGCGCGGCGATCGCGAGGTTGGTGGAGGCAACTACCGTGGTGGCGGCGCGACCATCAGCAATCTCCTGCGCGAGGTTGGGGCCGGACAGGGCCGCCACCCCTACCTTGTCGCCCAACTCCTCGGCCAGTATCTCGCTCATCCGATAGCGGGTGCCTAGCTCCAGCCCCTTAGCCGCGCTGACCGCCACGCTGCCGGGACGAGTATGGGGGGCAAGGGCGTGGGCGTTTGCTCTCATACTCTGCGAGGGCACCACGAAGAAGATAATGTCCGACCCGCGCACGCTGGCGGGGTCGGCACTCAGTTGCAGCGGGGGGGGGAACTTGATGCCGGGCAGCTTGGCCTCGTTCTCCCGCGCCGCCCGCAGCCGCTCCGCCTCCTCCGCGCTACGACAGAGCAGAGTGACATCGCGGCCCACTCGCGCGAGGCAGACGGCAAGGGTGGTGCCCCACGCGCCCGTGCCCACGATGGTGATCTGATGTGCTGATGCGTCACTCATTTCACCGTCAGCGTGCCCGCCATGCCATGTTCCTTGTGGGTGGGGATAGCGCAGAGGGTATCGTAGGTGCCCGCGGCAAGGTCGGTCTCGAAGATGGCACTGCTGCCGGGGGCGACGTTGGGGCTGGTCTTCTTCTCGCCATTGACCACGATGCTCAAGTTATGGGGGAACTTGCCCGCATTGACCACCTTGAAGCTCTGATGTCCCGCCGCGGCGGTGATGGACTTGGGCGCGATGCTCCATTCCGTGAGGGTAACGATGATTTCGCCGCCCGCTGCCGGGGTCACGCCAGTATTCCCGCCATTCGCGGGGGTGGGGGGGCCGGGGGTGGCGGTGGCATTGTCGCCCCCACACGCGGCCAGCACGCTGACCAACAGCAGCAAAGCGGCGATTGCGCTCAGGCGGGTATACCACCCAGTTAGTCTAATCATTACTTTAGCCTCCTCTAGTTTGATGTTAGCGTTCTATCGAACTACGTATCTTGATGATAGCATAGCGGCGCGGGGGGTGTCAACCCTCGGCGATCGGTGGCAGGCCGTCGGGGTAGAGCGCGGCGATGGTCAGGTCGGTGAGCATCGCGCGATAGTGCAGCCCCCCGCTGGGGCTGGCAAGCATCGCAGTGCGAATTGGCCCCTGTAGCTCACCCACCGTGCCGATGCGGGCGGCCTTAATCTCATGGGTATCTATCGGTTGCAGCGGCCCGGATTCCATGGCGATATGGGCAGTGAACACGTGCGATACCCATTGCGCCTCGCGGATAGGACCGTCCGTCATCTGGCAGGTGAAGGTGGCGTACAGGCGCAGGATATAGCGGTCTAGCGCGACGCTCAGGCCGGTCTCCTCGTAGCCTTCGCGCACCGCCCCGGCCACGAAATCCTCACCCACCTGTATCCCCCCGCTGGGGGCACGCCACACCCCTTCGGGGTGCGTCCACTTCTGTATCAACACGAGGCGGTCATGGGGCAGGATGATGAACAGGCTGACATCGTGGTTGCGCCCCCGCGTGATGCTCGCCCATGTGGGGGCGAACTCGCGTTCACTCAGCGCCGCCCCCACGCTCAGTTCGCGGGGCGGGCCGTATATCGCTTCGATGGGGGCGAGAACCTCGCGGGTGATGTGCATAGTGACACTTACCTCTTGGCGGCATCACGGCGGGCGCGGCCCAATATCTTGCCGCTGCTCCCGATGCTCAGGATGCTGCCCGCGCTACCGATGCTCAGGATGCTGCCCGCGCTACCGATGCTCAGGATGCTGCCCGTGCTGGCGATGCTCAGGATGCTGCCTGTGCTGGCAAAGCTGATGAAGCTCAGAAAGCTAGCCACGCTGCCGAAGCTCAATACGCTCAGGATGCTGCGAAAGCTCAGGATGCTGGCGCGGCTGGCGACGCTGCGGTAGGATTGTCCCCTCGATAGTGATGTGCCGGAGTCCATCTTTCCTCCTTATGTTACCTAATTTTCGCCCCAACGTAAAGCCGAGTGAACCAGCGGGGGTCTCCCTACCTTTCGTTGCTACGAAGTATTATACACCAACCATCTGCATTGGGGGATCGAAAGGTCGGCCAAATGGGGCGACGGAAGAGAACCCCGATTAGCAAAACGGTGCGCCATATTGTATAATAACTGTCGAAATAGGGTCTCACAGCGAGGTAAGATGAAGGTATTGACCATCGTAGGGGCGCGGCCTCAGTTTATCAAGGCTGCGCCGGTCAGTCGCGCGATACGGCAGCGACAAACCGAGGTGCTGGTGCATACCGGCCAGCACTACGACGACAATATGTCGGGGGTGTTCTTCCGCGAACTAGGCATCCCTGCCCCCGACTACAATCTGGAGGTTGGTTCGGGTGGGCATGGCGAACAGACTGGGCTGATGCTGCAACGGTTGGAGCCACTGGTGATGCAGGAGCGGCCCGACCTGCTGCTAGTCTATGGCGACACCAACTCCACCCTTGCGGGGGCGTTGACCGCCGCCAAGTTGCACCTGCCCCTTGCCCATGTGGAGGCGGGGTTGCGCTCGTTCGACCGAGGTATGCCAGAGGAGGTCAACCGCGTGGTCGCCGACAGCCTCAGCAACCTGCTGTTCTGCCCCACCCGCACGGCAGTAGCCAACCTTGAGCGCGAGGGCATTGGGGCCAACCCGCAAGTGGCGCAGCATATCTACGAAGTGGGCGACGTGATGTACGATGCGGTGCTGCACAATATCGGGCTAGCCGAAGCCCAGGCGGCGGGGCTGCTGGCCGAGTTGGGGGTGCAGGCGGGCGGCTACCTGCTGGCGACCGTGCATCGGGCCGCGAACACCGATGACCCCGCCAAGCTACGCTCGATTGTGGCCGCGTTCGCCCAAATCGGCAGCCCCACCCGCCCGGTCATCTTCCCCGTGCATCCCCGCACCCGCAAGGTGATGGAGTCGCTGGGCATCGTGGGCGGTGCAGGGGTGAAGCTAATCGCGCCAGTCGGCTACTTGGCGATGCTCGACCTAGAGCGCAACGCCGCGATGATTATCACCGATAGCGGTGGGGTGCAGAAGGAAGCCTACTTCCTCGCCGTCCCCTGCCTAACCTTGCGCGACGAGACCGAGTGGGTGGAGACGGTAGCGAGCGGCTGGAATCGGCTAGTCGGCACCGACACCGAGGCGATTATCGCCGCCGCCCAATCGGCCCAACCCCCCGCTGCTGCGCCTCCACCCCTGTTCGGCGATGGGCAAGCGGGGGAAAAGATAGCTGAATTGATTAGCAAATTGTAGGAGGCTAATGGCAACTTACATCCACCCCACCGCCGAGGTGTCCGACAAGGCAACGCTGGGCGAGAACGTGAAGGTTTGGCACCAAGCGCAGGTGCGCGAGGGTGCGACGCTGGGCGATAATTGCATTGTGGGCAAGGCGGCCTACATTGACAGCGGGGTGCAGGTGGGTCGCAACTGCAAGATACAGAACCGCGCCTCGCTCTATCATGGCGTGACCATCGAAGATGGCGTGTTCGTCGGTCCCCACGTCTGCTTCACCAATGACCTCGAACCCCGCGCGGTCAACCCTGATGGCAGCCTAAAGAGCGACGCGGACTGGACCGAGAGCCAGACGCTGGTGCGCGAAGGGGCGGCGTTGGGGGCGGGCAGCATCATCGTGGCGGGCCTCACCATCGGTCGCTGGGCGATGACGGGCAGCGGCGCAGTCGTGACCCGCGACGTGCCCGACTACGGCCTCGTCTACGGCAACCCTGCCCGCTTGCGCGGCTACGTCGGGGCCTGCGGCCACAAGCTGCACCCGCAAGGCGAGGCTGACACCGAGGGCCTGACCCGGCACGTCTGCGCCAAATGCGGCGAGGAACATCGGCTGCCGCTGATTGAGCAATCAATGTAAATCCGTAGGGGCGCACTGACCTGCGCCTAATCATCCTATCATTAGCTAAGGAGCAACCAATTATGAGCGCAGTATCCACCGCCACCCCCCCCATCCCCACGCTGGGCGTGAGCGCGAAGAAGCCGATGATTAACATCGCCAAGCCCATCCTCGGTGAGGAGGAGAAGGCAGCGGTGATGCGGGTGCTGGACAGCGGCATCATCGTGCAGGGGCCAATGGTCAAGGAGTTCGAGGACAAGTGGGCGGCGATGTGCGGGGTGAAGCACGCCGCCGCGGTCATCAACGGCACGATGGGCCTGCACCTTGCCGCGCTGGCGGTGGGCCTCGGCCCCGACGACGAGATGATTTGCCCCGCCTTCACCTTCATCGCCACCGGCAACGCCGCCCTTTATTGCGGGGCGCGGCCCGTGTTCGTGGACATTGACGCGGCCACCTTCAACATTGATGTGAGCCAAATCGAAGCGGCGATTACCCCGCGCACCAAGGCGATTATGCCAGTCAGCCTCTACGGTCTGCCCGCGAATATGCCTGCCATCGCCGAGATTGCCGCGCGGCACGGACTGGCGATTATCGAGGATGCTTGCCAAGCAGTGGGGGCGAGCATCAATGGGCGACGCACCGGCACATGGGGGATAGGCGTGTTCAGCCTGTACGCGACCAAGAACGTGACCACTGCCGAGGGCGGGGTACTCACCACCAACGATGACCAGTACGCCGACTACATCCGCGTGGCCCGCGCACAGGGGATGCGGAAGCGGTATTACCATGAGATGCTGGGCTACAACTATCGGATGACCGACATACAGGGGGCGATTGGTTCGGCGCAGATGGACAAGCTAGCCGAACTGACCGACCGCCGCCGCGCCAACGCCGCCTACTACGATGCCCACCTGCGCGGGGTGGAGACCCCCTACGTGCCGGACGGCTATCACCATGTCTACCATCAGTACACCATCAAGCTGCCGCAAGGGGTGGACCGCGATGCGGCACGAGCCAAGCTGCTCGAAGAGGGGATTGGCACCGAAGTCTACTATCCCGTGCCCATCTACCGCCAGCAACCCTACCTCGAACGCGGCTACAACCTCAGCTTGCCCGTCACCGAGGATGTCACCGCCCGCTGCATCTCCATCCCGGTGCATCCCTCGCTCACCCAAGAGGAGCGTGAGCGGGTGGTCGAAGCGGTCAACGGACTAGAGCGAATGTAGAAGGTAGAAGGTAGAATCTAGAATCATGGTGGGTTTGGCTGGAACAGCGATAAATCTTGAAGCCTCATTCATTCTACATTCTACCTTCTACCTTCTTAATTCCCGCAAGGGGGCGAGATGCGAACAGCGGTTATCGGGGTGGGAGCGATTGGGCGCAACCACGCGCGGCTGTACAACGAGATTGAGAACGCCGAACTGGTGGCGGTGGCCGACAATGACCCGGCCACTGCCGCCCGCGTGGCCGCGCAACTGCACACCAAGCATTATGGCGACTATCGGGAGATGCTGGCGGCGGAGCGGCTCGATGCGGTCAGCGTCTGCGTCCCCACCATGCTGCACCATCAAGTCGCGCTCGATTGCCTTGCCGCGGGGCTGAACGTGCTGGTGGAGAAGCCGATTGCCGCCACCGTAGCGCAGGGCGGGGAGATGATTGCCGCGGCGGCCCAAGCCGGGGTGAAGTTCACCGTCGGCCACATCGAACGCTTCAATCCCGCGATTATCGAACTGAAGCGGCGGCTGGACGAGGGCGAGATTGGCCGCGTCTTCCAAGTCCATGCGCGGCGGCTCGGCCCCTTCCCCGCCCGCATCCGCGACGTGGGGGTGGTGATTGACCTTGCCATCCACGATGTGGACATCATGCGCTACCTCGTGGGCAGCGAGGTGCAGCGGGTCTACGCCGAAACTGCTCAGAACCTGAACACCGCGCATGAGGACTTGCTCAGTGGCCTGCTCCGCTTCGCCAACGGCACCATCGGGGTGCTGGACATCAACTGGCTGACCCCCACCAAGATACGCGAGTTGATGGTCACGGGCGAGAAGGGGATGTTCCTTGCCAGCTACCTGACCCAAGACCTCTACTTCTATGAGAACGACTACATCAACGCGCAGTGGGACACGATTAGCAACATCGCGGGGGTGAGCGAGGGCAAGATGGTGCGGCTGCGGATTGACCGCAAAGAGCCGCTGCGGGTCGAGCTAGAGAGCTTCCTGCGCTGCATCGCCGAGGATACCCCGCCAGTGGTGAGCGGCGCGGACGGGCTAGCCGCGCTGGATGTGGTGCAGAAGATTGTGGACGCGGGGGAGCAGAATCGCGCGATTTCGATGTGAAGGGAACTAACCGCAGCGGCCAAAGGTTGAGCTAATAGGAATAACCCAGTTACGTCTGGATTGATGCCGGTTGATGTAGGGGCGAATCGCATACGCCCTGCCCAACTGACAAGAGGAGATAGATGACCGAGTTCACGGTAACAGTGGTAGGGTTGGGTAAGATAGGGATGCCGCTGGCCGCGCAATACGCCTCGCGCGGCTTGATGGTGCATGGCGCGGATGTCAACCCCCAAGTGGTGGCGATGGTCAACGCGGGCCAATCGCCAGTGATAGAGGAGGCGGGGTTGGAAGCAGCGGTGGCGAAGGTGCACTATGCGGGCCTGCTCGATGCCACCACCGATACCGCCGCTGCAGTGCTAAAGAGCAATGTGGTCGTGCTGGTCGTTCCTCTTGTTGTGGACAAGGATAAGCAGATTGATTATCGCATCGTGGACAGCGCGGCGGCGGATGTGGCGCGGGGCTTGCAGCGCGGCACGTTGGTGATATTCGAGACTACCCTGCCAGTGGGCACCACCCGCAACCGCATCGGGCCGATATTGGAGCGCGGTTCGGGGTTGCAAGCGGGGCGCGATTTTATGCTCGCCTTCAGCCCAGAGCGGGTCTACTCTGGGCGCATCTTCGCCGACCTACGTAACTACCCCAAGATTGTGGGTGGGGTGGACGAGGCTAGCGCGGCGCGGGCGGTGGAGTTCTATCGCGCCGCCCTGCACGAGGGTACGCCCATCCGCCTTGTCGCCAATACGGAGACGGCAGAGTTCGTCAAGCTGGCAGAGACCACCTACCGCGACGTGAACATCGCCCTCGCCAACGAGTTCGCCCGCTTTGCCCAAGCCAATGGTATTGACGCGCTCGATGCCTTCGATGCTGCCAACAGCCAGCCCTACTCGCACATCCACAAGCCCAGCGTGGGGGTGGGCGGCCACTGCATCCCCGTCTACCCCTACTTCCTACTTGACGCTGACCATGCGGGTGAGCTAGGCCTTGTGCGTCGCAGCCGCGCGGTGAACGACAGCATGGCCGCGTATGGCCTTGATTTGCTGGAGCGCGAAATGGGCGACCTTGCGGGCCAGCGGGTGCTGCTGCTCGGCCTCAGCTACCGCGAGAACGTGAAGGAGGATGCCTTCTCCACCGCCCACCTGCTCATCGCCGAACTGAAGCGGCGCGAAGCTACGGTGCTGCTGCACGACCCCTTGTGGAGCGCGGAAGAGCTAGCGAGGCACGGCGATGGGGCGGAGCCGGTCAGAGACATCTACGCGGCGCGTCCCGATGCGCTCATCGTGCAGGCGTATCACCAACAGTACGTCGCGCTGCTTGACTGGCCTGCGCTGGCGGCTTCTGGTTGCCGCACCATCCTCGATGGACGCAACGCGCTACGCGGGCAACGGCAGGAGATAGAGGCGGCGGGGCTAAAGTACGTCGGGGTGGGGCAATGAGCAGACGTAAGCCGAGTATACTGCTGATACTTCCATACTCTGCCTCGTCATTCATGCAACAGGACGCTGCCACATTGCAAGCGCAGTTCCCTACTACCATATATGTTTATCATCGTAATAAGGTGGAGCTAGTCCTCACCTTGTTGAATTGTGTACGCCAGGGCAAGGCTGACGTATTGGTGATGTGGTTCATCGTGCCTAGCTACGCGCTAGCTATCACCATGTTGGCAAAAATGCTGCGACGCAAAGTGGTATTCATTACTGGCGGGTACGATGTGGCGGGTATACCTGAACTCGGCTTTGGAGCAATGCGTGTTCCACTGTTCCGTCGTCTGCTCAAACCGACCCTGCGATTGGCTGATGAAGTATTGGCCTTCTCCGACTTCTCAGCTAGTGAGGTAGAACGCTGGGTTGGCTTCCGACCGGCATACCTACGCACTCTGTACTTCGATATTGACGCTGAACGGTTCAAACTGCCGCCGGATTTGAGTGCGAAAGAGCGGCTAGCGGTAACAGTCTGCGCGACCCTAGACCAAACTAGTATCCGCCAAAAGGGAGTTGACAGCTTCGTGGCCGCCGCTGAACACTTGCCAGATGTTCAGTTTGTAGTGGTGGGTAAGGTAAGCGATGACGGCGCGGTGGCAAGGTTGAGGGGAGTGGCAACCCCCAACGTGAACTTTGTTGGCCGCTTGAGCAACGAGGAATTGGTTAGCCTCTACCAAAGGGCGCGGGTATATGTGCAAATCTCGGCGCACGAAGGCTTTGGCATAGCCGTGGCCGAAGCGATGTGCTGTGGGTGCATTCCAGTTACCACTGAACCGCGTAGCTATATGACCTCTATGCCCGAAGTAACAGGCAATAGTGGTTATAGTGTGCCATACGGTGATGCCAAGACAACTGCATATGCAATCGGCCAAGCTATGGCAGCGGACAAAGAACAACAGCTAGCCGTGCGACGACTTATCCTAAGCAAGTTTCCAAAAGGGCGGCGTGAGGTCGAGCTAGTTAGTCATATCAAGAGTTTGACAAGGTCGGTGGAGGAACGAACGATGGGTCAGAAGGTAGTAATAGATTTGGGCTGCGGCAACAACAAGCGTGAGGGAGCACTAGGAATTGACAATCGTTACACCCCTACGGTGAGCATTATCAGCAACGCGACCAGCATCGCTCTACGCGACAACAGTGTAGATGAGATCTACGCAACCTGCTTGCTGGAGCATTTTGACCGCCCCCAGCAGGTGCTGCTTGAGGTACACCGCGTCTTGAAGCAGCACGGTAGGGCGATATTCCGCCTACCCAACATCGGCACCTACTCAGCCCATTTGGATACCACCCATCGCTATCTCGCTGACCTTGGGATTTGGAAAGAAGTGTTCAAAGGTTTCTTCAGCAACATCGAGGTACGCCCCGTTGGTACTAAGTACCGCGACAGCAAGCTGCTGCGGCGCATCAATGTGGTGTTGGTACGTGGCTTCAAGTTCTACGAGTTGGCACAGGGCTGGGATTTTATTTGCAGCGGGCTGAAACCCAACCCAGCTAGCCAGTACCTCGGCTGGTGGGAAGAAGAACACTAGGATGCTAGCCGCACGGGTAAAGCAGCTATCGAAGGACTCGCTAATCTATGGCATCGGTGGTGCTTTGGCGCGGAGCATCGGCATCGTCTTGCTGCTGCTCTATGCTAACTTCTTCAGCAAGGATACCTACGGTGCTTACTCGAACATCGTCAATTCCTCCACACTGTTCTTCACCTTTTTGGTGTTCGGCATGGATGGTGTGAGTAGCATACTCTATTTTGATACCAATGAAGCAAGCGTTCGCCGCGCAGTAACGTCGGCATGGCTCTACTTTGAACTGATGCTCAGTGTGCCGGTCTGTCTGTTGTTGCTGCTGTTGGCCGCGCCTCTAGCAGGGCTAGCGACCAACAACCCCGGCTATAGCGGCTGGATGATACTGGCAATCTGCACGGTACCGTTTACCCTGCTAACTTACACCTTCACCAGCATATTGCGCCTAAACTTTCGGCCAGTAGGCTATGTGGCACTCAGCGGACTAACTACCATACTCAATGTTGGTATGGGCCTCGTGCTGGTGGTATTGCTAGGCTGGGGTGTAACCGGAGCACTGGTCAGCACCCTGATAAGCGGAGCAATCAGCACCCTATTGGGCTTGTGGCTAACCCGTAGCAACTATCTGCCTCACCCCAATTGGCAGGTGATGGGTAGGATGTTGCGCTTGGGTTGGCCGCTACTGCCCGGCAGCCTCGCACTTTGGATTAACAGCTACGCCAGTGGCTTTTTTCTGCTGCACCTGATTTCACCGGCAGAGGCAGGCGTGTTCAGCGTGACTCTGCGCCTTGCCGTTATCATTGGCGTGGCACTCACTGCCTTCCAGCTAGCTTGGACCCCGTACTCTCTTTCAATCGCGGGTGAAGCTGATGCGCCACGCACCTACGCAAAGGTACTAACCTACTACGTCGTTGCTTTCGGGGGTCTTGCTCTTGCCCTCGGCTTGTTTGGACGTGAGGTCCTGACTCTGATTGACCGCAAAGGGCAAGGTTATACAGAGGGTTACCAAGTGCTAGGATTGCTTATCTATTCATCAGTAATCGCGGGAGCTTACTATATTGTAGCGGTTGGGAGCAACATCGCCAAGAAGACTGTCAATATCGGCGGTACTACTGTCGTGGCATCAGCGGTGAATATCGCCCTCAATTTTTCGCTGATACCTTCGCTGGGCATGGTCGGTTCAGCCCTCGCTTCGCTAACATCCAGCTTGCTTACCAGTTGGCTGATCTATCTGCTTTCGCAACGCTACTACCCTATCCCCTATGAAAGCGGCAAGGTGCTGCTGACCTTGACGCTAGGCCTCGGCCTGATGTTGCTGGGGCTGGTGGTGAACAGCGGCCACTGGTGGCTGGACGCGCTCATCAAGCTCGGCATCCTCGCAGTCTATACCCTAGCCTTGCCCGTGCTCGGTCTCATCACGCGGCGGGAGATGGAGGTGGCCCTTCAGGCGTTCACCCAACGGTTGCGGCGGTCATGATGGGAAATAGGTACTTACCATATATCAGCCAAACCAAAATCCAAAATCCATGCGTATCCTGCACGCCCCCACCAACATCGCGGGCATTGCGGGGCTGGCGGCGCGGGCGCAGCGGCGGCTGGGCTACGATGCCACCTCGGTGGAGTATATCTCCCGCCAGTTCAACTTCGGCACTGACCTGAGCCTGCACCTAGAGCGGGAGCGCGGCCCGATGAAGGCGGCGAAAGCGGCTCGCTTCGCCCTCTCCGCGCTGCGCCGCTACGATGTGTTCCACCTCTACTTCGGCAACACCCTGCTGCCCTACCCCTACCCCGACCTACCCCTGCTGCGGGCGATGGGCAAGCGGGTGGTGTTCCACTTCTGCGGCTGCGAGGTGCGACGGCGCGACCTCAACCTTGCCGAGTATGACCTGTCCGGCTGCCACGAATGTACCAGCCTCGTCTGCCTGAGCAAGCATCATCCCCCCTTTAACCGCGCCGACAAGCTGCTGGTTGCCACCCCCGACTTGCTAGAGTTCGTGCCCGGCGCGGAGCTAATGCCCGGCCCAGTGGATTTGGCCGCGTGGCCGCCCCAGCCGTTCCGCGATAAACCCGCCAATGAGCCAATCAAAATCCTCCACGCCCCCACCGACCGGGGTATCAAGGGCAGTAGCTACATCATCGCCGCGGTCGAACGTCTCAAGCAGCGATATAATGTGCAACTGCTGCTATTGGAGAACATCCCCCATAACGCGGTCAAAGCCTACACCGCCCAAGCCGACATCGTGGTGGACCAAATCATGATTGGGGCATACGGCACCGTCGCCATCGAAAACATGGCGCGGGGTAAGCCAGTGGTCTGCTACATCCGTGACGACCTACGCCCCTTCTACCCTGCCACCCTGCCCATCGTCAGTGCCACCCCCGCCACCATCTACGACCAGCTAGAGCGGCTCATCCTCGACCCCGACCGGCGGCGCACGCTGGGGGCACAAGGTGTAGAGTACGCCCGCGAAGTCCACGACGCAAACAAAGTCGCCGCCCGCATGATTGAGATTTACAAGGAAATCGGCGCATCGGATGAAACCAGCCAACGGATTGTAAAAACGGATAAACGGATATGATGACCACTACCCTAACTCAAAACTCAGGGCGAACGCAATTCGCCCCTACGAAAACTCAAAACTCATCATTGATGATTACGCAGGATGTGCCGATTGACCGCCGCATCGTGTTGCAGGCGCGGACGCTGGCCGACGCGGGCTGGGACGTGACCATCCTTGCCCGCGCCGCTGCTGATGCCACCGCCGCGCTGAACCTGCCCGACCGTGGCGATGAGCAGATTGACGGCATTCGGGTATGGCGCATCAAGGTGGAGGGGCAAGACCCCCGCTACCGCTGGGTGTATCGGCTGGGCAAGGTGGCGGGGGCGCGGGGACAACGGGGTGCGGTGGCGGCGGTGGGCCTGCTGGGGGTGCTGAACGGCTACAACACCTTCAGCCGCCTTGCCCCTCACTACGCCGCCGCCGCGAAAGCGGATGTCTACCACGCCCATGACCTGAACAACCTGCAAGCGGCGACATTGGCCGCGCTC
>JBBSEE010000022.1:0-12294 GCA_038239995.1 Chloroflexia bacterium
AGCTGGGGGCTGACCCCCAGTTCCCCTGATGCACCCGCCGCCATGCGGCCAATCCCAACTGCAAGCGGCGGCCAATCTTATACCAACTCGTCAAGGTGATGCCGTAAATTGTAGGGGCGCAGATTTATCGCGCCCTAACGCTCTGTGACAATCCCGATTTTACTGCGCCACCACGGCGATTTGGTATTAGCATGATGCCAAAGGACTTCTCGCACCCATCCCCAGCCCCTCCCGGTGGGAGGGTAGTCTGGCCGCGCTTCGTGATAGCGGTAGGCAACAACAAACCCGAACCTTGTGGGGTTCGGGTTGGGAAGCATGAGGCTTTCGCGGCACGGCTAGCTCAGTGACGCGCCATCTCACGCTCCACTTCGCGTTGATTGTCTCGCTCGGCAAGGGCGGCCCGCTTGTCATAGGTGTGCTTGCCTCTTGCCACGCCAATCTCCACTTTAACTCGGCCTTTCTTGAAGTACATCCTAATCGGCACGAGAGTCAAGCCCTTGACCTCGGCTTGCACCCGCAGCTTGTTTATCTCCGCATGGTGCAGCAGCAGCTTGCGGGGGCGGGTCGGCTCGTGCTGGAAGTAGACCCCCGCCTGCTCGTAGGGGGAGATGTGCATCCCCACCACCCATGCCTCATCGTTCTCGATGCGGATGTACGACTCGCGCAGTTGCACCTTGCCCGCCCGCACCGACTTAATTTCCGTGCCGCGCAAGGCGATGCCCGCCTCATAAGTCTCCACGATGAAGTAATCGTGGAAGGCCTTGCGGTTGCTGACTACGGTGCGCTCGTCGCTGGTTTCCTTCTTGGTCGCTGCGGTTGCCATGTCGCTATTATACCCGATGCGTCAAGGCTGGGCGCAGAAGCTCGGTACATCTGGGGACGGATTAGTGATGGGAAAGGGGTCAACCTTGAGCGCGTCGCGGAAGGCGGCGGCTGCTGGCTTGGCGGTATAGTCGGCGCGGTACAGGCCGAAGTGGGCCTCGCTGCCCGATAGGGTGGGCCAATCCACCAGCGTCCATGCCAACGCCCCCGCGCTGTGGTTGGCCTGCGCGGTCATAGTGGCGAAGAAGGCGCGTTGCTGCTCCTCGCTGGCATGAGGCAGGTCGCTGCCGCCGCTGGGGTGGCCGATTTCCTCTACCACAATGGGAAGCGAGGTGTAGCCGCGCATCTCGGTGAGCAGGCTGTCGAGGTCGCGGTCATAATAGTTATGCTCATAATAATGGAATGATATGTAGTCCACGATTGCCCCCACCCCTTGCCACGCGGGGACGGGCTGATTGAGGCCGTAGTGGGTGGTCAGGCCGACGGTGAGGGGGTGAGCGCGGTCCAGCCGCCGCACCGCCGCCGCGATGCGCCGCAGCCATACCAGCCGATTGGCGGCGTGTGCGTCCCACACCCACTCGGTGTAGGGGATGACGTAATCCACCTCGTTGCAGATGTCCCATGCCAGCACGCGCGGGTCCAGCGCGAGGGGGCCGACCACTGCGCTGAGGTAGTCGCGCTCCAGTTGCGCTTGGGGGCTGCTATCATCGGTCGGCCAATTGTCCCAGCCGGGGTTAGGGTACTTCAGGTAGGAGTCGAACAGGCTGATAATGGGGCGGATGCCGTGCGCGGCGGCGATTTGCAGCAGCCGTTCGCGCCGCTCCGGGGTGTAATAGCCGTGCTGCCAATCGTCGAAGGTGACGAACACCCGCATCGTGTTGCTGCCCAGTTGCTGCATCAGGGCGAAGTCATGCCGCATGGTCGGCTCATCCCACTCCCGCCACAGCCGCCACGGATGGTCGCGCGGCGAGTAGTTCACCCCCTTGAGCATGGTAGGCTGATCGTCGGGGCCGAACACCAGCTTGTCGCCCGCCACCCGCAGGTAGGGGAGCAGTGCGTCGCGGCGGGCAAGTAGGTCGTGGCCGAGGGGGGTGAGCAGCACGTTGTAGTTTGTGCCCGCGTTCTCCGGGTGCAACTCGAACCGCGCCCGCTCGAACCATTGCACCACCAGTCCCTCGCTGGTCGTGTAGGCGGGGGAGATGGGGTAGCCGTAGCTGGCAAGGCCGCCGCGCGTCTGCCAATAGTCGAAGAAGACCAGCGGCACCCGCTGGCCGGTTTGGGGAAAGAATGCGCCCACCGTATCGCTAGGGTTGGGGAAGGCGCAATGCTCCGCCGCGACTAGCTCGGCCCCGATGCGCCCCAGCATCACCGCGCCGTCCGCTTCGGGGTGCAACTCCAGCCGCCCCCGCTCCACATACTGCACGTCGAGGTCGAGGCCGGGGTCGTGTATCACCTCGCTGATGGGGTAGCCAAAGCGGTCGAGGCCGCCATTCGCCTGCCAGTAGCTGAGAAAGTTGCCCACCAAGCTGTGGCCGGTCTGCGCGAAGTAGCGTGCGCCGGTGCTGGCGGGGGCTGCCCGCGTGGGGAGATAGCTGCCGCTGACCAGCAGCAGGGCGCAGCAGGCTATCACAATCGGGGTGGGTAGGCGGCGCATGGGTGGGCCATCTCCTTTGCGGGTTCTGCGATATAAACGTTTGGGCGCAGTAGCCGGTTGCGCTCTCCCCGCTAGCAGCCAGTAGCTGTACAGCAGCACCGCACTGACGAGGCCGACGAGGTAGTGGACGATGGGCGGCAGGCTGTAGGCGGGGGAGAAGAAGCCCTCGATGGTGCCCGCCACCACCAACAGCAAAGCCCCGCCAATCACCAGCCGTATCGCCTTGCCCGCCACTAGCGAGAGCGACTCGACCCGACTGTACTGGCCGGGGCGGAGCAGGGCGTTGCCCATCATCAGCCCCACCCCACCGGCAAGGAATATCACCGATAGCTCGATGAAGCCGTGACCGGCGATGAAGCTGAACAGAGCGGTCTGCATATTGTAGCGGAAGGCCAGCGCGGCAATCGTCCCCAGCATGATGCCATTGGAGACAAGGATGAAGATAGTCAGAGTGCCGAACAGCATCCCCCCGGCAAGGGCGATGAAGATGACCCGAATGTTGTTGGTCATTATCGCGGCAGACTCAGCGGGGCGCACCGGCAGGGGGATTTTGGTCCATATCTCCCCTCGCTTGAAGTAGTCTATCACCCCGTAAGCCTGCTCCGGGCCGAGCAGGTAAATCGCCGCCCGCTCATCCACCAGCAGCACTACGAGGAAGCAGGCAACGGCGGGGATGAGGAACAGCAAGAAGGCCGCGAGGGTATAGCCCCATGTGTCGCGGAACAGGCGGGGGAAGGTGGTGGTGAGGAAGTGCAGCAGGCGGTGTAGGCTGAAGGCTTCACTAAAGTATATCACCGGATGCGCCTGCGCCACCAAGCGGTTTAGGTAGGCGGTGACTGCGTCGCGGGGGTAATCGCGGCGGGCCACCGCGAGGTCGGCAGCGGCATGGCGATACAGCGCGGTGAGCCGCTCTAGCTCCTCCGCGCTCAAGGCCCGCATATTGCCGCCCCGCACCCGCCGTAGCAGCGACTCCAGCGCGGCCCAACTCTCTTGATGCGTGCCGATGAACTGGTCAATGCGTAGCGTTGCCATCTACAAGTCTCCTTCTTTGGTGGTATAATTGTACGTGGCTACAGAGCTACTGTCAACCCGCTACGTCCGTAGGAGATACTTCCATGTTCTTGATGTACGTTGATGAAAGCGGCGATATTGGCATGACCGACTCGCCGTCACGCTATTTTGTACTAAGTGGCTTGGTGGTGCATGAACTAAGGTGGAGTCAATATCATCAGCAATTGGTGGAGTTTCGCAGGAGGATGAAGCAGAAGTACGGATTGCTGATGCGTGAGGAGATACACGCCGCCCGGATGATTACCCAGCCGGGTGCATTGGTGAGAATGAAGGTATACGACCGCATAGCGATTATCCGCGAGTTCGCTGATGAACTGGCTACCATGAGTGACTTGCGGATTATCAACGTAGTCGTGGACAAGGAAAAGGTAAGAGAAAAGTTCGGCACGGATTATGATGTGTTCAACGTGGCATGGACGGCATTGATTCAGCGGTTCGAGAACACTATCTCCAACAAAAAGTTCCCCGGCCCGCAGAATCCGATAGACAAAGGGGTTATCTACCCTGACCACACTGATGACCGCAAACTTACGCAGTTGCTCCGGCGGATGCGTTACTTTAATTATGTACCCAGCAAGTTCACGCCATCGGCCCGAAACCTAAAGCTAAAATACATTATGGAAGACCCTAGCTTCAGAGACTCAGCGCAGTCATATTATCTACAATGTGCCGACCTTGCCGCTTTTCTGCTATACCAGAGATTTGCGCCAAACAAACAGATGAAGAAGCGGGCAGGACACAACTACTTTCTGCGACTTGAAAGCATTCTATGCAAAGAGGCCGCATCCAACTCGCCATTGGGTTATGGAATTGTGTCGCTGCCCAAATAAAAAAAGAGGAGCTTACGCTCCCCGGTGGCGTCCTACGCTGGGAATGCCCAGTTTCAGACTTCCAACCCCTATTATACCCATTTTACTTGTATTAGTCAATATTACAGGGCCAGATTTGTACCAATTGAGCCGCTTATTCCATAGGTTTTCGTATAACAGAGAGGGCCTAGTAAGCATGGAAGAACAGTTCAAAGTCGGCACGCCAGAGAGCGTCAGCTTCAACTATACCCTGGCGGGGATTGGGTCGCGCTATCAGGCTGCGTTGCTCGACCACTTGCTGATGGGGCTAATCATCATCCTGCTAGCGATTGGCGGGCGGCTGGCGCAGGGCTACGACACCTTCAGCCTGTTCAGCGCGTTCATCTACATCGCTAGCTTCGCCGTGCTGTTCGGCTACTACACCTTCTTCGAGACGGTATGGCGGGGGCAATCGCCGGGCAAGCGGGCGATGAACCTGCGGGTGCTGAAGGCGAACGGCTTGCCCATCACCTTCACCGACGCGCTGCTGCGGAACATCGTGCGGCTGATTGATTTCCTGCCCGCCTCCTATGGGCTGGGCCTCACCGTGATGTTCTTCAACCGCCGTTGGCAGCGGCTGGGCGACCTTGCGGCGGGCACGGTGGTGGTGCGCGAAAACCCCGCCTTGCGCCTAGAGCAAATCGCGGTCAGCCAATATCTGCCAGTCGCTCCCCTGCCCCGCGCACAAGCTGCTGCCGCCGCCCCACTGGTCTACCACCCTAGCAGCCGCCCCATTCCTGCGGGGATGCTGCCCAGCGGCAACCCCGCCATCCCCCACATCGAACGCCTGAGCAACAGCGATTACCAACTGGTGCGCGACTACCTGCTGCGTCGCCCCGCCCTCGCATGGCCGCGCCAAGACCAACTCGACCGGATGCTCACCGAAATGGTGGTGCGTAAGCTGCAAACCCCGATGCGAGTGCAGAGCGCGATACACTTCCTCTATCAAGCGGCGGAGAGCTACGAAATGGCCCAACTGAGGTGATTTTGGATTTTGGATTTTAGATTTTGGATTTTGTAGGACTTACGCCGTTGGGGGTGGATTTATGCCTGATGACGTAGGGGCGAATCGCATCCGCCCTGTCCAACTGCGTAACTCCTATTTGGATTTTAGATTTTGAATTGCGAAATGGCGCGTTTTCGGTGGCTTTGTGCGTAAGTGGCGAAAAAGTGGAAACAATGATTACCCTTTTTGTGACAAGAATGATTCAGCAAATGGCGCGATAAAGTTTGACAACTGGTTGTTGGTGTGATATTCTTAGCCTCGTCACGCAAGCAAGTAGCAATTTTCACAATTTTGCCACGCTTTGCGCGGGTAGGCCACGAAGCCTGCACCCGATGGCGACACCCTACCTCCCACGCGAGCCGACCGGCCTATCAGCAATATGCCGGGTGGGGGTCAACCGACAGCTGCGTACTCAGCCGGATGTCGGTCCACCTACAGGTTAGCTCTTAGTTCCGAGGGGATGGTAGCTCGG
Organism: Chloroflexia bacterium; assembly: GCA_038239995.1. Taxonomy (GTDB): domain Bacteria; phylum Chloroflexota; class Chloroflexia; order QHBQ01; family QHBQ01; genus QHBQ01. The sequence continues at coordinate 5,874 of JBBSEE010000022.1, forward strand.
AGGGGCAAGTTTGTCAGAAGATAATAAACAACTTGGCGGAGTTGGATATTACCTCGGCCATATCAACCTAATTGCACTCAACACCATTACCCACCTCCTCGCTCACGCTAGCCTCGCGCTGGCATGGCTGGGCGGTCTGGTCAATCCTCGCTGCTGGGTGGCTTTCGCCCAGCGGTTGGCCTTCCCTCTGCTGCAATCAGCCGCCCGCTGCCGCGACCTCGGCCAGCGGGCTGGTCATCTCATCCACTCCCGCAAGTCCACGCCAGCAGTATCCGCAATGGCGGCCTCGGTGCAGGCCAGCCAGCGCAAACCCCTCCCCAAAACCTTGCCCCGCCATATCAAGCTACCCACTGCCACTCGCCTGCACACGGTGCTGGGCGTGCAGCGGGCCTAGCTCTAATCTTCGGGCCGCCCGCCCTATGCTCATGCCCACGATGTTCTAGGGTAATGAAGCTAGGCCGCGTTCCCGTTACACTTGCGTATAAGCGTTGCAGATGTGACTAGTCAGCCGCATCCACGCCGTCAGCCAAATCGAACCAACCAAAGGGGGTGATGAACGCAAGGCGAAGTTTAAGACTAGACCAAGCAGACCAAACCAACAATCAACGTACCCATAGAAAGGTAGGACCACAGCAGTATATGAAAACGAAAACCAGAACCGCGTACAGCCTACTGGCGGCTCTCTTGATGGTGGCGGCAGTGATGACCACCGGCGGAGGGGCAGCAAAGGCGGCGGGTAATATCAACGTTGGGGGCATCGGGGTAATCACCGGCTCCGACGGCGATAGTGTCAATCTACGCAGCGGCCCCGGCACGGCGTATGATGTGAATGTCAAGTTGAGCGAGGGGCAAGCAGTAGAGGTTTACGACGGACCGCGCACCGACAAGGCGGGCAACGTCTGGTACAAGGTTCGCAACGAGAACGGCGGCGGTTGGGTAGTCGGCGACTACCTTGCCAACAAGGGCAGCGTCAGCAGCACGTCGGTCAAGAGCAGTGCCCCAACGACTAGCACGCAGCAGGCCAGCAGCACTGGTAGCGCGGCGAAAATCAAGATTGGTGGCGCGGTGAAGGTGACGGACGACAACCTACGCATCCGCAGCAAGGCGAGCAAGAGCGGCGACATCCTTGCCACCGTAGACAGCGGCGCAGTGCTGAAGGTGATGGCTGGCCCGGCCACCGACAAGGCGGGCAACACGTGGTACGAAGTGAGCGGCAAGTACACCGTCGGTTGGGTGGTCGCCGACTACCTCGCTGCCACTAAGTCTGCCCCGCCCGTTTTGGTCAGCAGCCAACCGAAGGCCAGCAGCGACACCCGCACTACCACCTCGCGGGGCGGTAGCCGCGACACCAATCCGGCCCCCCAACAGGCCGCGCCGCAGCAGCCTGCCGCACAGCAGCTTGCCCCGCAGTTGGCCGCGCACGTGTCTGAAGGCAACACCATCGTGGCGATTGCCAAGCAGTACCTCGGCTCCCGCTATCGCTACGGCGGCTCCAGCCCGCGCGGGTTCGATTGCAGCGGCTTCACCAGCTACGTGCTGGGCAAGAGCGGCATCGGGGTAGGGCGCAGTGCTGACGCGCAGTTCAATGATGGCACCCACGTCAAGGCTAGCCAACTGCAACCCGGCGACATCGTGTTCTTTGCCAATACCTACAAGGCGGGCATATCGCACGTGGGTATCTACATCGGCAACGGCCAGTTCATCCATGCGGAAAGTAGCGACACCGGCGTAGTCATCAGCGACTTGTGGAGTTCCTACTACGCCGCACACTACTACGGAGCGGTGCGCGTCACCAACTAACAGTCCCGCAACTACGGGCGAATGGCGGTTTGCCCCAAGCTACACCTAAGCATAGGTCTGCAAACTAAGGTCAAGAGGAATGAGGAGGACGCTAGCTCGACGATGAGCCGCGTCCTTCCCGCTTTTATGGTAAAATAAACCGCAACCTAGCAATCAGAATGGGGTGAGTGGGCGATGAATGAGGGCAAGCGTATCAAGCTGACCAGCATGGCCTCTTGTGCCGGTTGAGCGGCGAAGATGGGTCCGGGCGACCTTGCGCGGGTGCTGCAACAGCTAACTGAACCGCATCATCACCCCAACCTGCTGGCCGGTATCGGCGCGGGGCGGGCCGACGATGCCGCCGTCTATCGCCTCGACCCCCAGCGGGCGATTGTGCAGACGGTGGACTTCTTCCCCCCGGTGGTGGACGACCCCTACACCTTCGGCGCGGTGGCGGCGGCGAACGCGATGAGCGACGTATACGCGATGGGCGGCGAGGTGTTGTTCGCCCTGAACATCGCCGCGATGCCCGCCGACCTGCCCAGCGAAGTCATCGCCGCCATCTTTCAAGGGGGGGCGGACAAGCTGGCCGAGGGAGGCGGGGTGATTGCGGGCGGCCACACCGTGATAGATGCGGAGCCGAAGTATGGGCTGTGCGTCACCGGCCTCGTCAACCCCGCCCACTTCTTCCGCAAGGGGGGAGCGCAGGGGGGCGATATACTCATCCTCACCAAGCCGCTCGGTGTCGGTATCATCACCACTGCGCTGAAGCGGGGCTGGCTCGATGAGGATAGCGCAGCGATGCAGGCGGCGGTGGCCTCGATGTTGCACCTGAACATGACTGCCAGCCGAGTGCTGCACCAGTTCGGCGACGCGGTTCACGCCGTCACCGACATCAGCGGCTTCGGCCTGCTCGGTCATGCGGCGGAAATGGCGGCCCAGAGCGAGGCGGTCAGCTTCGACTTGTGGAGCATGGGCATCCGCCTGCTGCCAGAGGTGGCGCGACTGGCGGAGGCAGGCAGCCTCCCCGACGGAATGGGGCGCAACCGCGACTTCTTGCTAGGCCAAATGGCGGGCAGCAGCCCCATAGTCAGTTTCGCTGAGGTAAACGAGGCGTGGCAATCCATCCTGTTCGACCCGGAGACGAGTGGCGGGTTGCTCATCGCGGTGGCTAATCAGCAGGCCACCCCGCTGCGTATCGCGCTGGAGCAGGCGGGGGAGGCGGCGCAAGTGGTGGGTATCGCCCGCGGCGATGCGGCGCAGCCCGGCCATATCCGCGTATTGCCCAGCCCGCCCGTGCCATGAGCAATAGCGATGCGTTAGTAGGTGGGGAGCAGAGGGTTTGAGCGTAGAGATAGCCAAGACAAGCGAGCAGAGCAGCGGGGCATGGGAGGGACACGAACGCACCATCGCGGTGGCGGCGTTGGGTCTGGCTTCGCTAGGCATCTACATCTTCGCCCTCGCCCTGCCCTACTCGCTGCCCCGCTACTTCAGCACCCCACTGCAAGACTATGCGCGGATTAGCGGGCATACCCAGACGAGCGGCTGGAGCCTGATTGCCGCCTTCCTCGCCCTGTTCCTCATCTACGCGGCGGCGTGGGTGTTGATGCCGCGCACCCTATCGGTGGGGCGAGGGCTGGCGGCGACGGTATTGCTGCTGCCGGTCGCCTTCGGCATTACCCTACTGCTGGTCTACCCCATCGGCGCAGCGGACATCTTCGACTATATCAGCCACGCGCGGCTGCTGCCCTATCATGCGGCCAATCCCTTCACCGTAATGCCGGTCGCCTTCCCCGACGACCCCTTCCTGCCCTACATCGCGTGGCCTTACACCACCTCGGCGTATGGGCCGCTCTGGGAGCTAATCGCCAGCGGCACGGCTTGGCTGGCGGGCGACGACTTGTGGCGCAACCTCATCGCCTTCAAGGGGCTGGCAATCCTCAGCTACTTGGTCAATGCGGTGCTTATCTATCACCTCGTGTCGCGGCGCAACCCTGACTGGACGTGGCGGGCGATGCTGTTCTACCTATGGAACCCGCTGGTGCTGTTCGAGGTGGCGGCCAACGGTCACAATGATATGCTGATGATGAGCGGGGTGCTGCTCGGTTTCTACCTGCTGGACCGCCTGCGTGGGCCGCTGTGGGGCTACGTGGGGGCGAGCGCGGCGTTCGCGTTGGGGATATTGGTCAAGTTCCTCGCTGCCCCCTTCCTGCCCCTCTTGTGGGTGGACAGTTGGCGCAAGTTGCGGGGTACCACCCTCGCCAACCGGGTCAGCGTGGTGGCAATCAGCGCGGGGGTGGCGATGTTGCTGCTGGCGGCCTTCTATCTTCCCTTCTACCAGCCGGGGGTGGACATCCTCAGTTCGCAGCGGCGGCAAGATATGTTCACTGCTAGCCTCCCGAACGCGGCCAAGATGCTGCTACAGAGCAATGGCTGGGCCGAGAATGCCGCCGCCACGCTGGCCCGCAATCTCGCCTTCGCCCTGCTGGGGCTGTTCTACTTGTGGCAGATGTGGCGGCTGGGGCAGGGGCGCACCACGCTGCTGCGGGCCGGGTTCGAGGTGCTGTTCTTCTACCTGCTGATTAGCATCCTCTGGTTTCAGCCCTGGTATCTGATTTGGCTGGTCGCCCTCGCCCCGCTCATCCCCGACTGGCGGGTGCAGCTACGTACCTACGTGTTCTGCATCACCGCCATGGCGAATTACGTGGTCTGGGATATGCTATTGTTCTGGGTCTACAGCGACATCAAGCAGGTGCAATGGGGTTCGGTCTATTACGTCTATCCCCTCCCCTTGCTCCTCAGCCTCGGTATCATCGCCTACGATTGGCGGCGGGGGCGAGTGGCGACCAGCGAACAGTCGCAACCCTACGAGCAGCAACCGTCGGTGGAGGCATCACCCGCCGAGTGAGCAAAATAGGCGCAGGGCGTGCACGACCCGCCCCGACAACGGTTTGATATGTAGCTTCGACAAAATAACACGCAAAGGAAACCACCAACTTGCTGAAAACGCTGGTCATCATCCCCACCTATAACGAACGTGACAACCTGCCCGCGATTGTGGCGCAGACGCTAGCGCAGAGCGACAGCATCAACGTGCTAGTGATTGACGACAACTCGCCAGATGGTACGGGCGAAGTGGCCGAGCAACTAAAGGGCGAACACGCCGGTCGGGTGGAGGTGCTACACCGCGCGGGCAAGCTGGGGTTGGGCACCGCCTACGTCGCGGGCTTCAAGTACGGTTTGGCGCAGGGCTACGAGGCTATTTGCGAGATGGATGCCGACTTCTCCCACGACCCCGCCTATCTGCCCCGCCTGATTGCCGCGCTGGAGGGGGGGGCAGACCTTGCGCTCGGCTCCCGCTATGTGCGCGGTGGGGGGACGCGCAACTGGACCCTGCCCCGCAAGCTGATTAGCCGCTTCGGGTCGCTGTACGCGCGGCTAATCCTCTGGCTGCCGGTCAACGACCTCACCGGCGGGTTCAAAGCCTTCAAGCGGGGCACCCTAGAGCGGCTTGACCTCGACCGCATCAAATCCAACGGTTACAGCTTCCAGATTGAAGTCACCTACCGGGTCAGTCGGCTAAAGCTGAAAATCGTGGAGGTGCCGATTATCTTCGTAGACCGGCGGGTGGGCGAGAGCAAGATGAGCCGCAAGATATTCCTCGAAGCGGTGGCGATGGTGTGGAAGCTGCGGCTGGGGTTGGTGTAAATGGGGATGCACCAAACCGACAATACTCAGAAAGTGTCGGAAAAGCCCGTTGTTCGTGGGTAGGCGCAGGTGGCGCACGCCCTTTTCCGACACATTCTCATCACTAACCCAATGGGGGAGGACACATGAGCCTTGCGGGACTGCTGCCGTTGCTGCACGAGAACGAACGTTATAGCGAACTGTTGGCTGCGCTGGACAGAGCCTTGCGCCAGCCGGAGGCGGTGCAGGCGGGTAATGTGCCGGACACCGCCGTACCCTATCTGCTGGCGACGGTGCAGGCCGACCTCGCTAGCCGAGCCGCCCCCCGCCGTATCCTCGTGATTACCGCGCGGCCAGAGCGGGCGCGGGCCATCTACGAGGGGCTGGTCGCCTACGCCGCCGCGGGGATGCGGGTCGCTCACCTACCCACCCCTGACCTGATACCCTACGAGCGGATTGGCTGGGACAGCAGCCTGACCAGCGGGCGGCTGATTGCCCTGCAAGCCTTGACCGAGGCGGATGCGGGCGGGCCAGTCATCGTGGTCGGCGCAGCGCGGGCGGTGACGCAGCCCGCCATGCCTCCCGCCGACTTTCGCGCCGCGCTGATTACCCTGCAACCCGGCCAGCAGTTCGACACCAACCGCAGCCTCAGCGCATGGCTGGGGATGGGCTACCAACCCGCTACCATTGTCGAAGGCAGCGGCCAGTTCAGTCGGCGGGGGGGTATCGTGGACGTGTGGCCTGCCACGCTAGACGCGCCGATTCGCATCGAACTGAGCGGCGACGAAATCGCCTCACTGCGCCGCTTTGACCCCACCACCCAGCGCAGCAACACCCAAGTGGACAGTGCCATCGTCGCCCCCGCCTGCGAAGTCCCCTTCTGGCAGCGGCGCGAGGCCCTGCTGGGCCTGCGCGACCTCGACCTTGCCGACCTCCGCGCCGAGGTGCGCGAGGA
>JBBSEE010000023.1:0-12241 GCA_038239995.1 Chloroflexia bacterium
AGAACCAAGCCAAGGCCCTGTTCAAGACGGATGCCAGCCGCTACGGTGCTTACGAGACCCAGAAGGGTCCCGTGGTAGACCCGCTGTTCCCCACCTTTACCTTCACCTACCCCGAACACGCCTATGGCAAGCTGGATGCTACCAAGATACAGGACAGCCAGTACGGCACCAAGCCGCTCGGCACCGGCCCTTACCAAGTGCGTGAGCGCAATGCTGGTCAGGCCGTCATCCTTGAGCAGAACCCCAACTACAACCTCACCGCCAACAAGCCCCAGTTCAAGACGGTAGTGTTCAAGATTATCGAGGACACCAACCAGCTACTCGCCCAGTTGCAGACCGGCCAGATTGACATGGGCACCTCCGACGCACTGGCCCTCCCCCAAGTTCCCCAACTCGACACCATCGCCCAAGCAGGCAAGGTCAAGCCTTACTACCTGCCCAGCACCACGTGGGAACATATTGACTTCAACCTCAGTAACCCCTTGTTCAAGGACAAGAAGGTGCGCCAAGCCTTCGCTTACGCCATCAACCGCCAAGCGATTGTGGACAAGGTGCTGTTCGGCAAGACGGTGGTCGCCCACACGTGGATTACCCCCAACGTCACCCAATACTTCGCCAGTGACGTGAAGAAGTACGAATACGCCCCCGACAAGGCCAAGCAACTGCTAGCCGACGCGGGCTACACCGCTGGTTCGGATGGTATCCTTACCGGCCCCGGCGGCAAGATGAGCTTCGACTACAACACCACTAGTGGTAATGCCTATCGTCAAGCAGTCACGCAGCTAGTCGCGGCTGACCTGAAGGCGGTGGGGGTTGATGCCAAGCTGGTCTACATCCCCGGCAAGCAATACTTCGCGCCGGACGGCCCGCTCACCCGCCGCACCTTCGCCTTCGCCGAATACGCATGGGTTAGCGCTCCTGACCCGGGTGGCATCGGCCTGTACGGCACCAGCGGTATCCCCACCGAGGCCAATGGCTACGTCGGCCAGAACAACCCCGGCTGGAGCAACCCGGATAACGACAAGCTGCTCAACGATGCCAACAACGACAAGGTTATCGCCCTTGACCCCACCAAGCGTCGCGCGGCTTACGTCGCCGAGCAGAAGATCTTCGCCGAGGAACTGCCGGTTCTTCCTCTACACGTCCGCCTCGACATCACCGCTGCCCCCGCGGGCCTGAAGAACTACAAGCCGACCGGCACCAGCGTACCGATTACCTGGAACATCCAAGAGTGGCGCTGGAACAAGTAGTCTTAACCGACTGCTCGACTAGCAACACCTAGCCCAACCGCCCCTTCCCTCGCCGGAAGGGGCGGTTGCTTTACCCCCATAAACATCAAGCTAAAGGTCGTCGCCAATTGCGGCGGGAGGTTGGCCGCGCGGCTGCGCTACCTCAGGGGGTCTGGGGGGAGGCCCCCAGCGGCTGACGGGCGAACAGGCGACTTGTAACTGAGCGGATGACGGGCGTGATACAGCACTTAGTGATAGTTGGCTACATCTACCGTCACCAGCTGGGGCCTCCCCCAGACCCCCGCTGCTCACCCCCTTCCTTCCTCAACTCGATATGGTAGGCACGGTTGCTTTGCCCCCTAAACTTGCGACTCCCGACCCAAAGTTGTATAATTAGTCACGAACGCAAAATCGGGCTGCATCTATATCACGTAGCTGGAGGAGGAGAAGATTGAAGATACACGAGTACCAGGCCAAGGAAGTTCTGGCTCGTTACGGCATCCCCGTGCAAGAGGGCTACATCGCCACCACCCCTGACGAGGCCGAGCAGACCGCCCAGCGCATCGGCAAGATGGTGGTGGTCAAGGCCCAAGTCCATGCCGGGGGGCGGGGCAAGGCCGGTGGGGTGAAGCTGGCAAAAACCCCCCAAGAGGCCCGCGACAAGGCGGCCGCAATACTGGGGATGCAAATCAAGGGTATCACGGTCAAGAAGGTGCTGGTCACGGTCGCCGCGGACATCGCCCACGAATATTACCTCGGCGTGGTGCTAGACCGCGCCGCCAAGCGGGTGATGCTGATTGGCTCGGCGGAGGGCGGGGTGGAGATCGAGGAGACTGCCAAGACCAACCCAGAGAAGATTATCCGTATCGCCGCCGACCCCGCCCTCGGCCTCGGCGAATACCAAGCCCGCGACCTTGCCTTCGCGATGCAGATACCGGCGGAGTTGCAGCGCGACTTCATCAAGATTGTGCGCGGCCTGTACGATGCTTTCATCGCAACCGATGCCTCGCTGGCGGAAATCAACCCCCTCGTCATCACCGATGGCGGCCAGCTACAGGCCCTCGATGCCAAGATTGTGCTGGACGACAACGCCCTCTACCGCCACCCCGAACTCGAATCCTATCGCGACCTAAACGAGGAGGAGCAAGCCGAGATTGTTGCACGTGAAGCCAACCTCAGCTATGTGAAGCTGGACGGCAACATCGGTTGCATGGTCAATGGCGCGGGGCTGGCGATGAGTACCATGGACACCATCAAGCTATACGGTGGCGAACCGGCCAACTTCCTCGATGTGGGCGGCGGCGCGGATGCCAAGCGCGTCACCGATGCGTTGCGTATCATCCTCTCCGACCCTCACGTGAAGGGTATCCTGTTCAACATCTTCGGCGGTATCGTGCGCTGCGACGAGGTGGCTAAGGGTATCATCGCCGGGCTGAACGAGGTGAAGACCGATGTGCCGATGGTCATCCGACTGGTAGGCACCAATCAAGCCGAGGGTCGGCGCATCCTCGGTGAGGCGGGCCTCATCGCTCTCGACGATATGGATGAGGCGGTCAAGAAGGTAGTCGAAGTCGCTAATGCCCGCTAGCCCCACCCCCAGCCCCTCCCGATGGGAGGGGAGTGTTGCTCCTCCCCCAGCGAGGGAGGTGGGGAGGGGGAATCATTGTACAAAGGAGTACACCAACCTTGAGTATCCTTGTTGACAACAACACCCGCCTGCTGATACAGGGCATCACCGGGCGCAATGGCACCTTTCACGGCCAGCAGATGATTGAGTATGGCACCAAGGTGGTCGGCGGCGTGACCCCCGGCAAGGGGGGGAGCAGCCACATCGGGGTGCCCGTGTTCAACACAGTGCGCGAGGCGATGGCCGAGGTGGTGCCCAACACCAGCATCATCTACGTGCCCGCTCCCTTCGCTGCCGACTCGATTATGGAGGCCGCCGACGCGGGCATCCCTCTCATCGTCTGCATCACCGAGGGTATTCCGGTGCTGGATATGGTGAAGGTTTACGAGTTCGTCAAGGACCGGGGTGCGCGGCTGATCGGCCCCAATTGCCCCGGCCTGATTACCCCCGGCGAGGCCAAGGTGGGGATTATGCCCGGCTATATCCACAAGCCCGGTCGGGTGGGGCTGGTGAGCAAGAGTGGTACCCTTACCTACGAGGCGGTCAACGCCCTCACCCAGCACGGCATGGGCCAAAGCACCGCGGTGGGGATTGGCGGCGACCCGATTATCGGCTCCAGCTTCGTGGACATCCTAGAGTTGTTCGAGAACGACCCCGGCACCGATGCGGTGGTGATGATTGGCGAGATTGGTGGCGATGCCGAGCTACGCGCCGCCGATTATATCAAGGCTCACATGACCAAGCCAGTGGTCGCCTACATCGCGGGGCGCACCGCTCCCGCCGACCGACGCATGGGCCACGCGGGGGCAATCATCAGCGGGGGCGACGATACCGCCGCCGCGAAGATGGCCGCGCTAGAGGCGGCGGGGGCCAGAGTGGCCCAGTCGCCCGCCCAGATACCCAGCCTACTCGCTTGATTTTGGATTTTAGATTGCCGCGACCCTGTGGGTGGGCAATCGTCCGCCGCACGGCAATCCGATAGAAAGGATTATACGATGGTCGCAATCGCAGAGAAACCGAGATTGACCGAAGAAGAGATATTGGAGAAACGCCATAACATCATCATCCGCATGGGGGGCGAGAGTGGCGAAGGGGTGAAGAGTACCGGCGAACTGTTCGCGCAGGTCGCCGCCCGCGCTGGTTTCAAGGTGTTGACCTTCCAGACCTACCCCGCCGAGATTAAGGGCGGCCACAGCGTCTACCAAGTGCGCCTCAGTGCCGAGGAAGTCTATACTGAGGGGGCGGAGCTAGACATCCTGCTCGCCTTCAACCAAGAGGGTTACGACAAGAGCTACGAGGAACTAAGCGAGAACGGCCTGCTACTGTATGACGACGGCGCGGTCAGCGATTTCCACTACCCCCAGCAGAACCGCCGCCACCTTGCCCTGCCCATGACCACGATAGCTAAGGGCCAGCTAAAGTTCGAGTTGGGCAAGAACGTGGTCGCGGTGGGGATGCTGGCCGCTCTGTTCGGTATGGACGTGGAGCCAATCAGCCGCCTGCTCACCGAGAAGTTCCTGCGTAAGGGCGAAGATGTGGTCGCCAAGAACAAAGAGGCCTTCCAACTGGGCTTCCAATACATCGAGGAGAGCTTTGCCGAGCGGGCCGACTATTACCTGAAGGCGGGCCACCCTGAAACGGGCGAGGTCATCATCTCCGGCAACCAGCTACTGAGCATGGGGTGCATCGCGGGCGGCTGCACCCACCTGTTCGGCTACCCGATTACTCCCGCCAGCGATATTATGGAGTTCCTTGCGGGCGAGTTGCCCAAGCTGGGCGGGGTGGTGGTGCAGGCGGAAGACGAAATCGCTTCGATTGGCATGGTGCTGGGGGCCAGCTACACCGGCAGGCGAGCGATGACCTGCACCAGCGGCCCCGGCCTCAGCCTGATGGTGGAGATGCTAGGCCTCAGCGGCATGGCCGAGCTACCGGCGGTGATTGTGGATGTGCAGCGGTCGGGACCTAGCACGGGGATGCCCACCAAGCAGGAGCAGGGCGACCTGAACATGGCGGTCTACGCTGGGCATGGCGAGTTTCCCCGCGTGGTGCTAGCCGCCACCGATGTGGCCGACTGCTTCTGGCGGGCGATTGATGCCTTCAACTTTGCCGAGCGTTACCAACTGCCGGTCATCCTCCTGTCCGACACCACCCTTGCGGTGCGAACCCAGAGTATCCAGCAGCCCGACCTCAGCCAAATCAAGCTGGTCTCCCGCGTCCTCTACGACCCCCAAGCCAGCGCGAACGCCACCCTCGCCCAGCAGAGCGACCACAAGGCGGGGCTGGAGGCGGAGAACGACGGGGAAGGCGACGAGGTAGATATGGGTATCGCCGCCAGTCGGGGCTACGAGCTATACCAACGCTACGCCGTGACCGAGGATGGGGTCTCCCCCATGAGCCTGCCCGGTCAGGCGGGCGGCCAGTACACCAGCAGCGGGCTAGAGCATAACGAGTTCAGCCGCCCCCGCTACGATGTCGCTAATCACACCAAGATGACCGACAAGCGTCAGCGCAAGCTCGTCGCCGCCGCCCTGAACGCGCCCCAGCCCTTCCGCGCGGGCGACCCCGCCGCCGAGATTGGCATCATCACGTGGGGCAGTGCCACCGGCGTGGCCTACGAAGCGATGCTCGAAGCGCAGAAGCGGGGGGTGAAGGTTGACATCCTTGCCCCGCGCATGATTTGGCCGCTCCCCACCCAGCAACTCGATGACTTCATCGCCAGCAAGCGGGTCATCATCATCCCAGAGATGAACTTCAGCGGCCAATACGCCAATCTGCTTAACACCCACTACCGCAAGGATTTCGTCCGCCTCAACGTCTACGGCGGCGCACCCCTGAAGTCCTCGCAACTGCTAGCCAAGATTATGGAACAGGCGAGATTAAAGATTAAAGATTAAAGATGAAAGATAAAACGGATTAGCTCCCTCTTTAATCTTTAGACTTTAATCTCATCACGAGAAAGGTTGTCAAGAACTATGGACGTAATGAACGATACCACCAAGTCGCAGGTGGCCTTGCTAGAGCGCACCGCCGACGACTACAAGAGCGATACCAAGCCGACTTGGTGCCCCGGCTGCGGCGACTTCGGGGTGCTGAACGCGGTCTACAACGCGCTCAAGGCCAAGAATTATGACCCCAAGGACATCGTGGCGGTGAGCGGGATTGGCTGTAGCAGTCGCCTGCCCTTCTTCGTGAATAGCTACGGCTTCCACAGCGTGCATGGGCGGGCCATGCCGGTCAGCACCGGCATTAGAGTGGGCAACCCCGACCTCCACCTCATCGCCTTCGGGGGCGACGGCGACGGCTTCGCCATCGGCGCGGGCCACTTCGTCCATGCCTCCCGCCGCAACCTGAACATCTGCTATGTGATTATGGACAACAACATCTATGGCTTGACTAAGGGCCAAACCTCGCCCACCAGCGACCTCGGCTTCGTGACCAAGACCACCCCCAAGGGCAGTGCCGATGCGCCGCTCAACCCCCTGATGCTGGCCCTAGCGATGGGCGCGACCTTTGTGGCGCGGGGCTTCAGCGGCAAGACCAAGGAACTCGCCGACCTCATCATTCAGGGGATTGACCACCCCGGCTTCGCGGTAATTGACGTGTTCAGCCCCTGCCCCACCTTCAACAAGGTCAACACCTTCAAGTATTACCGCGACGAGGCGATAGACCTGCCGGAGGGCTACGACAAGAGCGACTACATCGCCGCCCTCGCCGCCGCCTCCAAGCACGACCCCTACTACCTCGGCGTGCTGTACGAGAACCGCGACAAGGCCAGCTTCGAGGACCATATCCTCGCCAACGCCCCCGCCGAGCAGCAGACCACCGCGCAGGTGCTAGACGGGCTGTTCAAGAAGTTCAGCTAACCCGCATCCCACTTTGTGAACCCCTCTTTGCGTCCAAAAGAGGGGTTCTTTTATCGCATACCACTATGCACGCACAAACTTCCGATGATGACAAGCAGCCCCACGCCGACCCGCCGCCTCAGCCCAGCAGCGATGACGAGGCAGCGATAGACGTGCCTGCCCCCACCCCTGCCGACCAACCGTCCGGCTTCCTCCCCCAACTGGAAGCGATAGGCGGCCTTGCGTTGCCCTTCGTGGGCTTTCTGATGGCGTGGCTGCTGCTGCCCTCGGCCAAGCTGGGGGCGGTTGACCCCAATGATGGCTGGTTCAAGTTCTTCAACGCGATTACCTTCGGCTTGTTCACCGCGCTACCGTGGCTGGCCGGTACGCTCATCTTCGTGCTAGTGTTGATAGTCACTATCCCCATCCTCTCCGCCGTGTTCGTGGGGGACGCAATCGCCGCCTTCAGCTTGCTGGGCGACACCTACGGGGGTCGTTACCGCCACCTGCGCCGCCCCCTCGCCGCCCTCGGCCTCGCCCTCAGCCTGCTGGCCGCCTATCTGCTGCTCACCAAGCTGTGGCGGTTGGTGTTCTAAGCCTAGTATTCTGCTGACAAAGATGGGAAGGAAGGTAAAGAAAATGGAAGATGAGCTAGAGGAGTACAACGAGGAGCTCGACCCCGCCGAAATACTTCGTGCATACGAAGAAGCACGGCGCGATGGTGGGGTAGATGTCGAGGAGGGGATTCGCATCTTCGAGGCAGGTGCTGATGCGATAATCGCTGCTCACCGTGTCTATGAAGCAGCCCAACACTGGCGGCGCAGCCATATTGAAGAGATAACCAAGCAGCCAAACAGCATATAAATGTTGCATAGGGGGCGCAGTGCATCCGCCCGCTCGAAGCGCATCTATGCCTATAGCAAGCACTTTCGCGCAAACTCCGCTTCGGTCCGTGTTTATCAGTTGCCATAGCCTCACGTATGTTGTATAATAGGCGTGATTAAAGGTTTTGAGCGATTCCTTTAACCAACCGCCTTTGCGTTAAAGAACTCTTTAATCAGTCTGATTGCAAGGAGTGATGCGTTGGAGCCAAGCAAGTACCAATATAGCACCTCCGGCAAGTACCTAAAGGTTGGGCGTGGTGACACATCGTACTCGGCTTACGTGCCTAACCCCCTGCCACCTGAGCTAGACTTCGATGCGGAGCTTGTTTGCGCCCTGTCCGACGCTTCGATTGCGATTGGCAAGCTAGACCTTGGTCGCTTGCTGCCCAACCCTCACCTGCTCATCAGCCCGTTCATCCATCGTGAAGCAGTGTTGTCATCGCGGATTGAGGGAACACAAGCAAGCATTACCGACCTCTACGCCTACGAAGCGGGGCAATTGGCCCTCCCCGGTATGACTGCTCCCCCAGAGTCGGATGTACGCGAGGTGCTAAACTACGTATATGCCCTGCAATATGGGCTGCGGCGGCTGGAGAGCCTCCCTCTAAGCCTGCGCTTCATATGCGAGTTGCACGATGAGCTGATGCGCGGAGTACGTGGCGACCTAGCCACACCGGGCAGCTTTCGGGCTAGCCAGAACTGGATTGGCCGCCCCGGTTGCACCCTGAATGAGGCTACCTATGTGCCACCACCCGCACCCGAAATGCTGGATTGCCTCAGTGAACTGGAGAAGTACCTGCACTATGGCAACACTTACCCTAAGTTGGTGCGTTTGGCACTCATTCACTACCAATTCGAGGCGATTCACCCCTTCCTTGACGGCAATGGGCGGATAGGTCGCCTGCTTATCTCGCTGCTGCTAGTAAGCTGGGGGTTGTTGGCATTGCCTCTGCTTTATCTGAGCGCATTCTTCGAGCGCAACCGATACGAATATTACGACAAATTGCTGTCAATAAGCGAACGTGGTGAGTGGCGCGAGTGGCTGATGTTCTTTCTACACGGTGTAGAAGAACAAGCCAATGATGCAGTCGGAAGAGCTAGACAGTTGCAGGACCTACAGTCTAACTGGCGCAGGCAGCTACAATCCATGCCTCATGTATCCGCCCGTCTGCTGCAACTTGTAGACCAACTGTTCAAGACCCCAGCCATCACCATCCCCCAAGTGCAGGTCGTTTTGGGGGTGAGCTACCCTACCGCGCAGCACTACGTTGAGAAACTAGTCAAAGCCGGAATACTAAAGCAGGTTGGCGAGGCCACCCAAGGCCGTCTGTTCATGGCTCAGGACATCCTGCGTATAGTTGACGAACAAAATAGCTTAGGTGCTTTGATTAAAGGTTTCGACCAAAACCTTTGATTAGTAGCATTCGGGTTAAAGAACTCTTTAATGACCAAAGGGAGGAAACCAACCAAACCATGCCCACCAGCGAAGAACTAATCAGCGGGTTCGATGCCCTCATCGAACGCATCAATACGATGCAGGCCCGTCTTTGACTTGCCCCGCAAAGAGCAGGAACTAGCCGAGCTAGATGAACAAATCCTCAAACCCGACTTCTGGACCGACCAGCAGAACGCGCGGCAAGTGACCCAACGCGCCGCCGAGTTGCGCGAGCAGCTTGAGCGGTGGAGCGGTATCGCCACCCACGTGCGCGACTTGCGCGAATTGGCGGAGATGAGCGAGGGCGATGAGCAGATGCTGCCCCAGCTGGAGCTAGAGCGGCTCGCGCTTGCCAAGCAGCTTGACAAGGACGAGATGGAACTATTGCTCGGCGGCGAGTACGATGCTGGCAACGTAATTATGAGCATCTACGCCCGCGAAGGCGGCACCGAGGCGATGGAGTGGGCGCGGATGATGATGCGGATGTACACCCGCTGGGCCGAGCAGCACAAGTATGAGGTCGAACTCGACTACATCTCCGAGGGCGAAGAGGCGGGGATTAAGAGCTGCACCATGACCGTGCGCGGGCGCAACGCCTACGGCTACCTGCACGGCGAGGCGGGCCAGCATCGGATGGTACGCATCTCCCCTTACGATAGCCAGCACCGCCGCCAAACCTCGTTCGTCCTCGTCGAAATCTTGCCGGAGCTTGACGACAAGATCGAACTGGAGATTAACGACGACGACATCAAGATGGACATGTTCCGCGCCACCGGCGCAGGCGGCCAGAACGTGAACAAGACCTCCACCGCCATTCGCCTCACCCACCTACCCACCGGCATCGTGGTCGCTTGCCAGAACGAGCGCAGCCAAATCCAGAACCGCGAGACCGCGATGAAGATTATGCGGGCCAAGCTATGGGAGCTTGAGCGGCAGAAGAAGGAAGAGGAGCAGGCTAAGTTGCGGGGCGAACACGTGCAAGTCGGCTGGGGCAGCCAAATCCGCTCCTACGTTTTCCAACCGTACCAGCAGGTCAAAGACCTCCGCACCGGCTACGAGACCAGCGACATCTTCGGGGTGGTGGACGGCGACCTCGACGACTTCATCAACTCCTACCTGCATTGGAAGGCGGACGAGGCGGTTAGAGTAAGTGATGAGTGATGAGTGATGAGTGATGAGTGATGAGTGATAAATGGTGAATGGTGAATGAGGGTCGCCGTAGGGGCGGGTTGCACTCGCCCTGCGAACACTTATTGGGAGTTACGCAGTTGGGCAGGGCGGATGCGATTCGCCCCTACGTCATCGGGCACTAACCCCTTCCCAACTGCGTAACTCCAAACCTATCTCCATATTCATCACTCAAACCTCAAACCTCAAACCTCTTCATGGCGCGGTGCGATAGACGGTCATCTGGTCGGCGGGGTAGTCCACCCCTTTTTGGTCGCCGAACACTGCGGCCAGCTTGCGGTACATGGTATTCTTCTGCTCGTCGGTCATTGCCCACCAATGGATTGCCACATAGCGTACCCCCGCTTGGGCGAGGGCCGCCTTGCCCGCGCCGTTACGCACGGTGTTGTCCTGCGCGGCGGGGGTATCCTCGGCGAAGTAGGTGAGCGCGGGCTGCTCGGCGACGAATCTATCCACCGGCTGGCGGGCAAGGTGGCCGCCCACGATTGGCTTTTCGCTAATCGTCTGGTAGGTGAGGTAGTCCACCATAGGGCGGAGCGGCAATTCGGCGACCGCGAAGTTGCCCGCCTCATCGTGTATCTGATGGTAGAAGGCGAGTGGCTGCGAAGGTGGCACCATCGGCACTGGCTCGGCCCAATACTCGAAGCCAATCAGCAGCAGCAGCACGGCGGGGATCGCGTAGGCGGTAAGCGGATTGTGCGCCCCGCCGCGCTGCCTGATGTAACGCACGGTATAGGCGGCCAGCACCGCGAGGGCCAAGGCCACCAGCACCGCAAAGCGCAAGGGGGTACGCATCACGTTGAACAGCGGTATCTTGTACAGCAGGGCGTAGGGCAGCAGCATACTGCCATTGAAGGCGGTGAACTGGGTAGAAGTGGCAAGGTGCAGCAGCGGGCCGAGACTGAGCAGCACGAACAGCAGCGTGGACCAGCCCCAGAAACGCACCTCGCGCCGCTTCCACACTATCACCGCCGCGATGCCGAGCAGGATGACGGTCAGGCCGGGGGTGACGACGAGGTCGCCGGGCGGGTCATCGAAGCGTTCGCCGATGCTGGCAACCGCCTTGCCGAACAGGGGGTGCAGGGTGCTAGGGGTAAGGTAGGCGAACAGGTCGGCGGAGTAGAAGGTGGTTTCGGTCAGGGGTTCGGGCACATAGCTACCAGAGCGCAGGTCGCCAATCATCCCCAGCAATATCGGGGCGGTGAGCAGCAGGAACAGCGCGGCCATCACCCCCAGCGGCGCGACGAGGCGTAGCAGTGCCGGCCGCCAGCCGCCCCGCCCCAACCCCCACAGCCGATAGAGCAGGTAGAAGATAGTGAATAGCACGAGGAAGGCCACATAAGTCCACTCGCTGAAGGCGGTGAGCAGCAGGAACAGGGCCGCCCATAGCGCGTGCTTGAGGGTAGACCGCAACAGTAGGGGCGGGTTGCGCTCGCCCTGTTGGGGTAGAGGCAGGTTGCGCTCGCCCTGTTGGGGTAGGGGCGGGTTGCGCTCGCCCGGCTGCGGTATATCGGCATTGACGATGGTTTCAGGGGGGGTAAAGGTGGACAAGGCCCCGTCCGCCGTCTTGAGCAGATAGAGGATATAGAAGGGCATCCACTGCATCCACATCAGGTTGAGGTGGCCGTAGAGGTGGGCGATGTGGTAGGGGCAGAAGGCGAAGATGAACCCAGCGAGGAAGGCGGCCACCGCATCGGCGGTCAGGTAGCGGGCCAGCAGGTACATCCCCAATCCGGAGAGGACGAAGCTGAATAGCACCATCAGGTTGTAGGTACTGAGCAGGTTGAGGCCCAGCCACTGCAAGGGTGCCCCCAGCAGCCCGGCAAGGGGCACCACCGTATCGAAGTAGAGGTTGACCCCATAGGGGTAGTATTTGTAGGTAGTGTGGAAGGGCCACTGCCCGCCCTCCAGCGACTTACGCAGCCACCACAAGTTCCAGATGTTCTGCCACGCATCGCCGCCCGCAGGCACCGCATCGCCAAAGTGCAACACTATCGGCCAGAGCAGCAGCAGGGTGATGAGGGTATAGACACCCG
>JBBSEE010000024.1:0-12187 GCA_038239995.1 Chloroflexia bacterium
ACCCCCCCTCCTTGCACTAGGTGAGGGAGCAAAGTAAGGTATTATGATAGTACAAACCTTCGTCAGTGACCTGCTGGGGGCAATTGCCTACCTGATCACCGACAAGCAGGCCAAGCAGGCGGTGGTGGTGGACGCGCCGCACGCGATTACTGCCGCGTTGACAGCGGTGCTGGAGCGCGAAGGCTGGCAACTGCGCTATATCATCAACACGCACGGCCACTTCGACCATGTGGCCGACAATGTGGCCCTCAAGCAAGCGAGTGGGGCGCAGATTGCGGCTCACCCCGCCGATGCCGACCGCCTTGCCCATCCCCAGAGCGTGCTGTTCCAACTCCCCTTTACGATACCACCAAGCCAGATAGACCATCCCCTGCAAGAGGGCGACACCATCGCGCTCGGCGACCTCACCCTCCGCATCTTGCATACGCCGGGGCATACCCCCGGCAGCATCTGCGTCTACGATGAGCAGCACGCGATGCTGTGGACGGGCGATACCCTGTTCGCCGGTACCTATGGGCGCACCGACCTACGCGGCGGCGATGAGGAGCAGATGTTCGCCAGCCTCAGCCGCCTCGCCACCCTGCCGCCCGATACCCACGTGTTCCCCGGTCATGGCGACGACACCACCATTGAGGCGGAACGGTGGCTGCAACGGGTCAGTATGCTGGCAAAGTTCAGCAAGTAAGATGAGAAAGGCGGCTAGAGTTTGTTATGGACAACACCCTATACTATGGCGATAACCTAGACATCCTACGCCGCCACCTCAAGGATGAGAGCGTAGACCTCATCTACCTCGACCCCCCGTTCAACAGCAAGAGGGATTACAACGTTCTGTATGCCGAGCAGGATGGCACTCGCTCCTCAGCGCAGATTAAAGCGTTTAAGGATACATGGCGTTGGGACCAAGGCGCGGCGTTGGCCTACCAAGAAATCGTCGAAGCCGGGGGTAAAGTCTCACAGGCGATGCAGGGATTCCGTGCCCTGCTGGGCGATAGCGATACCCTCGCGTATTTGGCGATGATGGCTCCCCGCCTTGTCGAGCTTCGCCGCGTGCTGAAACCGAGTGGTAGCATTTACCTTCATTGCGACCCTACTGCCAGTCATTACCTCAAGCAACTGATGGATGCCGTGTTCGGGGCGACCAATTTCCGCAACGAGATTATCTGGCACTATCGCAAATGGCCCTCTGGCAAATATGCCTTCCAACGCAATCATGATGTAATCCTCTTCTATAGCTGCTCGGACAGCCACGAAAGAACCTTCAATCAGCTATTCATGGAGCGTGCGCCCTCTACCCTCAAACGCTTCGGTACGGCTAAAATCGTTTCCGGCCATGATGTGGAAGGACGGCGCATCCCCTCACAGGTGGAGGAGCAAGATTCCGAAGGGGTGCGACAGGACGATGTATGGGAGATAGGGCGCGTGCCTCCTATCAAGCAACTGTTCCCTACCCAAAAGCCGGAAGCGTTGCTAGAGCGCATAATCAACGCTAGCAGCAATGAAGGTGACGTGGTGCTTGACCCCTTCTGTGGCTGCGGCACCGCTATCGTAGTTGCCGAACGGCTGAAGCGGCGTTGGATCGGGATTGACATTACCCAGCTAGCCGTCACTCTCATCAAGCATCGGTTGGGCGAGGTTCGCTACCGGGTGGTCGGCGAACCTGTGTCCGCATCTGAGGCAGCAGTGTTGGCCGCGCAAGACCCTTACCAATTCCAATATTGGGCGTTGGGGCTAGTGGGTGCGCGGCCAATCGAGGAGAAGAAGGGGGCAGATAAGGGGATTGACGGACGACTCTACTTCCACGACGAGTCGCCTGATAACGGCCAGCCCATCGGCAAGACCAAGCAGATTATCATCTCGGTCAAGGCGGGGCGGATTCCTGCTGAACATATCCGCGCCTTGCTAGGCGTAGTCGAACGGGAACGGGCGCAGATTGGGGTGCTGATTACCTTTCAGGAGCCGTCTAAAGCGATGCGGGCGGATGCAGCTAGTGCTGGTTTCTACGACTCGCCATGGGGTAGCCGTCATCCTCGCATCCAGATACTAACTATTGCTGACATTCTATCGGGCAAAGGGATAGATTATCCTGCACCGAGGCAACTAAACGTTACCTTCAAACGGGCGGCCAACGGCAACGCTAAAGCGGGCGAACAAGCTGACTTGCCGCTGAAATAATTCAATCGCTAGACTGAGGCGGCAGCAGTCGAGTTAAGGTATCATATGTTTAGTAAACTTTTGGATAGGGAGATTGGTAATGACCGAGCAAGAAGCAGCAGCAGACAACAAGACCATCACCGTGACCGCCGCACAAGCCGAGCAGCTACAGGCGGCCTTCACCCTCGCGAAGGCAGTGGCTTCCCCTACCCGCCTCACCATCATCGGCACGCTGGCGGCGCGAGTGACCCAAGCTAGCCGCGACCCCATGACGGTGGCAGAACTAGCCAACATGATTGGCGCACCCCTCACCGCGATAAAGCGCGACCTGCGGCAACTGATAGACGCAGAGATAGTGCGAGTAGACGAGTGGGCACCAGCGTGGCGGGGTGAACCGCAACCCCAAGTCGTCAGCTTCAACCCCGAATACCTACGCGCGATGCCGCCGCTTATCACCGCCCTGCACCAGTTGCACGCGCAGATAGAGCCGCCAGAGCAGGGTGAGAAGCTAGATGAGCGCGGCCAAACCCTCAGCCGCTTCATGCGGAACGGGCAAGTGGTGGCCCTGCCGGTGCAACTGAAGCGGCAGATGTACATCTACGAGGAGGCGGCCAAAGCCTTCCAGCCCGACCGCCAGTACAGCGAACGCGAGGTGGATGCTATCCTCAAGGAGATTTGGCCCGCCGACCATTGCACCCTGCGCCGCGCCCTCGTGGACAATCATATGCTGGACCGCGCCAACGGGATTTATTGGAAGAACGTTGCAGGCGCAGACGGGACTAGCCAAACAAGTCTTTAATCGGGTCGCCCGTCGCCTCCGCCGCGGTACCGTTGCTATGTGGGCCAGCGACGGCGCGGGGGTCACGTTCCTTGCTATGGCTGCTCACCTTCAGGGCCTTGTAGAACTCATCGTCGAAGTTGCGGGTACGCACCACCACCTCCATTGCCATCGCGTGACCGAAGGCTAGCACCTCTTGGCGGGTGTCGAGGGTGGCGAGGGTGCGCTTCAGGTGGCTGCCGCCGCGCACGCCGGTGAACACTGCGTCAATGTCCCGCTCGTCGGAGAGCAACGCAGTGATGCGCGTGCCTAGCTGGCTGAGGACATCGCTATCAATGCTGCTGGGCCGCTGGTCAATCACCATCAGGGTGACGAGGTACTTACGCATCTCGCGGGCAATCGTGCTGAAGATGCCACTCTTGCCTTCAAGGAACTTGTGCGCCTCCTCGATGGTAATCATCAGGGGGCGAGGCTTGTCGGCCACGTTCTGGCTGCCCTCATATTTTTCGGTCTGCTTTACCCACTCGCCATGAATACGGCGGGTAATCACGTTGGCGACCAGCATATAGGCGAGCAGCTTGTTGTGGCTACCAAACTCTAGCACCACGTTGTAACCCGCCTTCAGGGAGGCCAGCAGCCGCTTGATGCTGGGGTCGTCATCGTGGTCGTCGGTGATGAAGGGGAACTGGTGTAGCTGCTGTAGCTTACGCCACAACGCGATAAGGGAGTTCTCGTTCGCCCCCACCTCCGCGGCGACTTCTTTTATCTCGCCGGGGTCGCGCTGCATCAGCTTGCTAATCCATTTTTCGCCCCAACGGTGTTGCAGCAGGTAGGCGGTACTCTCGGCGGTCTCGTTCAGGTTCAGTTCTTCCTTGACCGTGAGCAGGTCGTCAATGGTCAGGTAGTCGAAGGGGATATGCACCTCTTCATCATATCGCCGCCCCTTGCGCCGCGAGGAGTCGGCATCGAGGGTGTAGACGAGGACATTGGTGCGGCCAAACAAGTCCTGCAAGCCCTTGACGAACTGGCCGGGCTGCTCGGTCTCCTTGTTGAAGGCATATTCGCTGTGCATATCGAAGATGAGGTTGGCGCAGGCGCGGGCGTTAATCACCCCACAGAGCAACAGACGGGCCAGCATACTCTTGCCGGTGCCGCTGCGCCCGAAGATACCGTTGCTGCGCTCCACGAACCGCTTCAGGCTAACGGTTATCGGCAGGCCCGCCATGTCGCGGGGGCTGCCAATCATGAAGTGGTCGCCGCTCTCCTCCCCCCCAAATACGGTCTTGAAGTCCTGCTCTCCGGCGAGGGCCACCGCACTGAAGTGGCTGGGGATGGTACGGGCGGGGAGCAGGCCGCTGCCACTATCGGCGGTCAACTCCAGCGCGGGTTGCACCATACACTCCGCGTAGGTGGTCCCCTGCGACAACACATCGCGCACCAGCGAGGAGGCGGACGCGGGCGGGTCGAAGGTCACGCCCATATCGGTCGCGCCGAGGCGGAAGCCACTAATCGTGCCGAAGAACTCCACATCGCGGCCCTCGACCACGATGAACTGGCCCTGTCGCAGCTTCTCCACGCTAACGCCGGGGCGGAGGTGGACGGTCACGCCATGTTCGCTATCCGCCGCGGTGACTTGGCCGATGGGTTGGCGGGGGGTGTTGGGACTGGTCATCGTAGTCTCCTTGCCGGGGGCGAAAACTTGCATAAGCGGTGGAAAGTTGTTATAATCATGGTAGGCCGCCGATTGCTGGCCCTATTATATCATCTGAGGACGAGGCGCGGGCGGGATTGCGCCCGTGATTGTAGAAAAGGAGTATCACCATGGCAGGTAAGAAGGATGTCAAGCTCTCGAAGACGGTGCCTACTGGTAAGATTGACGAGGCGGATAGCGGCCATATGTGCAAGATTGATGGCAAGCCCATCCCGCAACGTAAGCTGGTGGTGGTCAAGGTAATGCGGGCCAGTGGCAAGTGGGAGACCGAGTATTACAACAAGGACAACTTTAAGGTTTAGCCTTCACCACGAACCTTTTTTGGCTGGGGCGCACATGATGTGCGCCCTTTCGCTTTGCCCCTTAATAGTCTATCCTACCGAGGCCACGCACTGCTACGCCGTTATCTGTGTAGCTGTCGCCCAGCATCCCCTCTAGGGTTTCGAGGATGGCAAGCAGGCGGTCATACTGGCCCTTGAGCAGCCGACCGAGGAAGGTGGTCGCCGCCAGCAGGTGGGTGCGGTCGTTGCCGCGCAGGTGGTAGATGCGGGTGAGCAGATAGGCGACCGCTTGGTCCACACAGGTGCTGTCGGCGCAGAGCAGGGCGCGAAGATAACCGGGCTTGGCGGTAAACTGGAGGGTCGCGGCATCGTCCAACGGGTAGCACTTATAATATAGGCGCGGCAAAGTATCGGGGTAGGTATGGACGATGTTGCCGTCACGGTAGTAGCCAACCGCCATCGCACTGAAGCGGGTATGCAGGGTATAGCTGAACTCAGGGTGCAGCTTGTAGACTTCGCCGTCGCCATCGTTGGGCTGGCCCTCCCGCGCGGTCAGGCCAATACTCTCAGTGCGGGCATCATGCACCATCCCCACCACCATCTCGGCTCGCACCAATGACCCCAGCAGCGGGGTTTCGTTTAGCGCATAGCTCTCGGCGGTAAACTCGGTGTAGCTGGCGGCCACAATTTCGCCCGCCGCCGGTCTTTCCGTCAAAGTGGTCATATGTTCCCCCCATGCTCTTGTTTGCTGCGGGCTTTTGCCGATGTGCTACGGGCCAGTCCCATCTGCTCTAGCAGGTAGAAGTAGGTGGCGCGGTCTTGATTGCGGAGCTTGGCGTACTGGTCGGCCAGCGTGGTGGCAATCGGGTATCCCTTGCCCAGCGTACATTGGCTGAGGATTAGCTCATGCACCCGCTCGAATTGGGGCAACACCCAGCGGGGAAACTCGATACGCACCACTTCGTCTACCATCAGGTAGGTGAAGTATTTGTCGCGGTCACGTTGGTACATCTCGCTATCCTGCTGATCATCGCCCGCCTCGGAGAACCAAGGTTGAAAAATGAGTGAGCGTTCGCCGGGTGCTAGTAGCTGCTCAAAGATGTCGGTGTCGGCAAGGAAGGCAAGCTGCTGGGCGTAATAATCGCGCTGCTGAGGGCTAAGGTGGAATATATCAAGGCTGCTTCGCAGCCCAGCAATCAGGGCGCGGGCCACGTAAGTTGCTCGCCCCAAGCTGATATAGCCGATTATCGGCACACCAATGGTGTGGAACTCGCGCAGTTTGGCATTATAGTCGTCGAGGTATGGCTCAATCCGTTTGCTTAGGCCGGGGCTACCGAACAAGTTAGAGCCGGTCTGGTAGAGCGTACCGTCGTAGATGGCGAGGTCGGGTCGGTGCTGGGCGGCCAGTTCGTAGAGATGGGCCATCTCTAGGGCGATGCACTCCGCCGACAGGGTGCTGCCCTGTTCCTCTACGGGTTCGAGGTAGTCGCTACAATGCTGGGGGATGCTATCAATGCAGGCCGACTCCTCTGCGCCGTACTGTAGCATCACCCTCCCGACATTGATGAGGTGACAGAAGGCCCCGCGGTGACGGTCAGGTTCGATAAACGAGGAGTCGGCGGCCACTACCCGATAGCCGCTGGCGGGGATGCGGGTGGGGTGGGGATAGGGCTGATGGTCGGAGATTACCCCATCCAGCGGCAGTTCGGGCAGGGCATAGCGGTGGCGGGGGCGGTCTTTGACCTCGGCAATCGCCCGCCGCCACTTTTCGAGGTCGCGGCAAGCCTGATGGTACAATTCCGCGGCCATCACCGCGGTCTGCGCGTTGGTCTCCACCCGCGCTTTAGCCTCGGCAAGGGTGGTCTCTATTTGGCGGGCGACTTGGTTGGTGTCGTATGGCATGAACGCATCTCCGAAACTATGTTCGCTTTCTTCCCCTGATTATAACACAAACCGCCGCCCTATGCGCGGCCTAACCCAAACCGCCAATCGTCAAGTCGAAGGTTTCGCCCCCCATCGCGGGGCCGAGGTCGAGGGTATCAGCGGCTAGGCGAACGGCAAGCGGCTGCCCATCACGCCATATTTGGCCGATGTGGGTGACATTGGTGAGGCAGAGCGACAGACGCGCGGCGCGGCGCGAGGTGAGGGTAAGGTGCAGGGTGCCCGCCTCGGCATCGTAGTCGGCGTGGCTGACCGTTACATCCGGCGGCCCACCCAGTTCGCCGTCGAGCAACACCGCATCGAGCGTGGGCTGGGCGAAACGTTCAGGCTGATATGGGGCGAGGATCGCGGCAGACCAGCCCGCCCCCACCGCATCGGGCACGCTGCCGAGGGCGAACAGGGCAGTGGTGTACAGGGTGCGCTTCGCTCCCCAGTAGGCGAGTTGCCCATCCCGCTCGTTCAATCCCCACCTATCGGCGGCGTAGGCGGCGAGGGCGGTGGCAGTAGGCGCGTCACCCAGTTCGCGGGCGGCCACGTAGCCAAACGCGGAGTTAATCGGGCGGTCGCTTACCTCCATCCGCTCGGTCATCGGGCCACTCGGCACATAGGCGAGGCCGGGGGCGGTGCGCTTCACCGCGCGGCGATAGCGGGGGTAGAGTTCGGCGGCCAATTCGCGGGCGAAGGCGGCCAATAGCCCCACCCCCCAGCCGTCGGTAAAGTTGAAGCCCACCGGCAGTGGTCGCTTCATCTCGCTCATATACACCACGTTGAACACGCCATGCTTGAGGGTGGGGAACATCCCCAACAGCATATTGCGCCGCAGCCAGCCCACCCACTCGCCATTCACTGCCGCGTAGTCAGTAGCGTATAGCTGGTCGTGCAACAGGTTGCTGCTCATCGAGTGGTTGTTGCAACTGAGGTAGACGCAGCCGGGTTCGCAGGGCACGCCGTGAAAGTCGTTGTCGCGCATCTGGGCGTGAATGGTGGCGGCGACATCGTGGGCGGTATGGGTGAAGCGGTGGCCGCGCTCGTCCTCTAGGGTGAAGCCCGGTTCGGCATAGTGGTGGTCGCCGCTCAACTTGGCGTATAGGCCCAACAAGGTGCTGAGGTGTCCGGCATATTGCACGTTGCCCCACGCGAGGGGGTCGGGGCTGGCCTTGTGCTGCGCGTCATCCTCGGCAGGTACGCCGGGGGTATGCTGCCAGTATCGCCACGTGTCGTAACTGAGCATCCTTTCGACCGTACAGCGCAGGGCAGCGGCGTAGGGGCGGCGATAGGCGGGGGTGAGGGTAGCAAGCGCGGCGACCGCATAACCGGCGAAGGCGATTTGGTACCGCAAGGCGAAGTTGGCGTTCTGCGAGTGGGGAATGTAGAAGCCGCCCCAATCGTCCAGCGGACGGGTGAGCGCGGCGTGTAGATAGCGCAGATAGGCGGTTTGGTGGTCGCTGAACATCGCTACTTGGCTGAGGCTTGCTGGTCACTGGTGGCAGGGTCGAGGATACCGCTGCTGTGATAGCGGCTGAGGACTTGCTTCAGGGTCTTGGTAAACTGGGGATACTTGCGCCAGCCCTTGCGCCAGAAGTAATAGCGGCGGGCCACCCCCAGCGTCGCCAGTCCGTACACCACGCTGCGGCGGAAGTTGACCGATGAGGCCTCCTTGAAGTAGCGGGTGGGTACGGCCACCTCGGTGATGCGGAAGCGGAACGCCCGCGCCTCGGCGATGACTTGGCTGTCGAACACAAAGTCGTCGGAGTTGAGCAGGAAGGGGATAGTTTGCAGCAGCCTGCGGCTATAGGCGCGGAAGCCGGTGTGCGCCTCGCTGAAGTGGGTGCCTAGCGCGAAGTTCTCGCAGATGGTGAGGAAGCGGTTGCTGACGAACTTCCAAATCGGCATCCCCCCCTTCAACGCCCCGCCGCCCAGCAGCCGCGACCCCAGCACCATATCGGCACGGCCCTCGACGATGGGGGCAATCATCTGCGGCACGAGGGTGGCATCATACTGATTGTCGGGGTGGAGCATCACCACGATGTCCGCGCCGTCCTTCAGGGCCTCGATATAGCAGGTCTTCTGGTTGCCACCGTAGCCGCGATTCTGCATATGCACGATAACTTTTAGGTTCAGCTTCTCGGCAATCTCCACGGTCTCATCTTGGCTGACATCGTCCACCAATATCACCTTGTCCACCACGCCGGGGGGGATGTCGGCGTAGGTCTGCTCAAGGGTGCGGGCTGCGTTGTAGGCGGGCATCACCACGATGACCTTGGGCTTGGAGTTAAGGTTAGCGGCGGGCTGGTCGGTTAGCATCTGGGGTTTTCCTCTCCGGTCGGGGCGGGGGTTGGCCCGCCAATATGTTCAGGCGGGGCAATTATATCGTATGCGGGGGCGGGATGACAAGTTCCCGTCGGAATGTTGAATGATGAATTATGAATGTTGAATTGGTGTTGCGTAA
The DNA here is from genome assembly GCA_038239995.1 of Chloroflexia bacterium. GTDB lineage: Bacteria > Chloroflexota > Chloroflexia > QHBQ01 > QHBQ01 > QHBQ01. Next base: position 9,315 of record JBBSEE010000024.1, read on the forward strand.
CGAGCTAACCGGGGTTGGCCGAGTATGGTGGGGGAGGCGGCGCGGTGCATCAGGGGGTCTGGGGGTAAGCACCCAGCTGGTGGAGGGCGCATCAGTAACTCGTAACTGAACAGGTGATGGGTACTAATCCCCTTTCAGGAACTGGTGAATTAGGTCAGCAACTTCCGCGTAGGGCAAGGCGGTGGTGTTATCGAACCAGTGCAAGGCGGGGTCGCGGCGAAACCAAGTGTACTGGTGGCGGATGAAGGCGTGGGTGTCGAACTTGATGCGCTGCACGGCGGCGGCGAGGGTGCTAGCCCCGCTGAGATACGCGCATATCTGGCGGTAGCCGATGCCCGACATCGCAGGTAGGTCGGCGGGGTAGCCAGCCGCCAGCAAGCCGCGCACCTCGTCCACCAGCCCATTAGCGAGCATCTGGTCCACCCGCTGGTCGGCGCGGCGATACAGGGTGGGGCGGTCGCAGGTGAGGGCGATACGCAGTTGGCGAAAGGGGGGGGGTTGCTTCTGCTGCTGCACGGAGATAGGCTGGCCGGTGGCGTACAGCACTTCGAGGGCGCGAATCACGCGGCGGGTGTTGGTGGGCAGTATCTTGACTGCCGCGGCGGGGTCGCGGGCCTGCAACTCGCGGTACAGTTCGCGCGGGTCGGCGGCGTAGAGGCGGCGGCGTAGCTCCTCATCGGGGGCAATCGCGGGTACGCTCCAGCCTTCGACCACTGCGTAGACGTACTGCGGTGTCCCCCCCACCAGCAGCGGCAGCTTATCCCGCGCGTGGATGTCGGCAATCGCCGCGTATGCCTGCCACTGATACAGGCCGAGGCTGTTGGGCTGGTCGGGGGTGACGAGGTCAATCAGGTGGTGGGGCACTGCCGCCTGCTCTGCCGCGCTGGGCTTGGCGGTGGCGATGTCCATCCCGATGTACACCTGCCGCGAGTCGGCACTGACAATCTCCGTTCCGAACTCCGCCGCCAGCCGCATCGCCAGTGCGCTCTTGCCTACCGCAGTCGGCCCGGTGAGAGTGATGAGTGATGAGGGATGAGGGATGAGTTGGGGATAATCGGCGGTCAGCGTCGGTGATGAGGATGAATAATCGCTTACCAACAAACGAGCAGATGGGTGGTCATTTCCAGCCATGAAGGCGAACAATTCATCACTCATCACTCATCACTCATTACTAGATTACAATCCGCTGGGGTCGAGGTCGGGGCGGGCGTGTTCCACGTGGGCGCGGATGCGGCGCAGGCCGGTGGTGTTACGGAGAAAGGTGGCAAGGTCGTCGCGCAGGTCGGTGAGGCGGGCGGCGGGGGCAAGGTTCCCGTCGCGCAGCGATTGGTCAATCATGGTGTTGAGGATACCGAGCATCTCCTCGTCGGCAAGGTCCGGCGACTCGCGGAACAGGGCGCGGCGGGCGGCCACATCCTTGCCGCTCATCAGCAGGGCTTGCAGCAACTGACTGCGGTAGACCGCCTTTATCGCGGTGTTTACCTCCACCCCGGTTCGCAATGCCCCCACCACCTCGCCCAGTATCTCTAGGGTGGGCAGTAGGCGGGGGCGATAGAGGTACTCCTCGTCCTGTCGGCTGACTGGCATAGCCGCGACCACCCAGTGCAGGTACTCGCCAATTGCGTTCCAAATATCCTCTTCGGCCATCGCTTCAAGGCCCGGCACGGCGGCAAGCAACACCCGATGCTGACGGTCATGGTACAGCACCGGATAGCTGACCATCCCGCTGAAGTGGCAGACGGGGCAGTCTATCTTGTTCAACTCACCCGCCGCCAGCCGCCCCGCCAGTGCGTCATCGTCGGCTTCGACTACGCTGACAATCTCGCTGACGAAGGGCTGCTGGCAGCGCGGACAGTTGATTTTCACTGGTTCAGTCTTCGGCATACTCCCTCACCCAGCCTCTCCCAGAAGGAGAGGGGATTATTGTTCAAGCAAACACTTTCGGTAGGCGACGCTTCCACTGAGGGGGCAGCACCACGTCTATTGCATCGTCGAGGGTGACGATACCGAGCATTCGGTTGTCGTTGTCCACCACCGGCACGGCCAGCAGGTTGTACTTGGCTAGCACGGCAGCGACATCCTCGCGGCTCATGTCGGGCAGCACGTCGCCAATCGGTTCGCGCATGAAGACGGCCACCAGCTGGTCGGGCGGGGCGATGATGAGGTCGCGCAAGGTTAGGTAGCCGAGCAGCCGTTTATCGTCGTCCAGCACATAGACGTAGTAGATGGTCTCCGCTTCGGGCGACTCCTCGCGAATCATCTGCATGGTCTGGGCGGCGGTGAGGTGGGGGGTGACGGTGACGAACTCGTTGTTCATCGCCCCGCCCGCGGTGTCATCCTCATAGCCGAGCAAGGCGCGAACACCGGCGGCCTCTTCCGCATCCATCAGGTTGAGCAACTCCTCAGCGCGGTCTTCGGGTAGCTCGTTGAGGATGTCGGCGGCCTCGTCGTGGGCCATCTCTTCGAGGATGTCGGCGGCGCGTTCGTTGTCTAGCCGCTCCAGCACCGCAACTTGGGCCTCGGTGGAGGGGAACTGCTCTAGCGCGTCTGCCGCATCCTCGTCCTCCATAGTGGCGAGCAGCAGGCTGCCGGTGTCCTCGTCTAGCTGACTGAGCAAGCTGGCAACATCGGCGGGGTGGAGGCGGGATAGCTGCTCGCGGCTGACCTTCAGCTTGATACCCTCTGGCCCAATCGAAACTGGGTCAATCTGCTCCCACGGGATGTAGCCGCTGCTGTCGCGTTCGCGGCTGAACAGGCTAGGCAGGCCAATACGCCGCAATAGGGCGCGGGCACTCACATCCGCCCCCACCAGCCGATAGTCGCCCTGCTCTTGGGGGCGGTCGAGGCGCAGGTCGTTGACCCGCACCACGCGG
>JBBSEE010000025.1:0-12138 GCA_038239995.1 Chloroflexia bacterium
GGTTGATGGTAAGTGGGCCGATGTCACTTACAGTGCTGGGGCAATGGTAACACGGGCCTTTCTCATTAAAACTGATTCCGGCTGGAAAGTGGCAGGCATGATCACGCTGGAAAATCACGGCTAGATTTAAGTCTGCTAGGCTGGGAACCTTCACACTCGTAAAGGCATTGTACACGGGAGAGTGTAAAGGCAGTCTTCCGCACCTTTCCCAAGCTGGATACGCAGAAGCGGCACTCCCCTGAAAGAGTGCCGCTTTGTCATCTCTTCAAGCCGCATTTACGGGTAGATGCCCCGCAGCCGGGTCGCCTCGGCCACGCGGCCAATCGCCAGCACGTAGGCGGCAGTCCGCATATTTATGCCCCGCTCTTGGTGGATGGCGTACACGTCCTTGAAGCTCTTGACCATCACCCGCTCTAGCCGCTCGTTGACCTCATCCTCGGTCCAGAAGTAGGATTGCAGGTCTTGCACCCACTCGAAGTAGCTGACCGTCACCCCGCCAGCGTTGGCGAGGATGTCGGGCAGCACGGTGATGCCCTTCTGGTGGAAAATCGCGTCGGCTTCGGGGGTGGTGGGGCCATTGGCCGCCTCGGAGATGATGCGGGCCTTGACCTTGTCCGCATTGTTCACGGTTAGCTGGTTCTCTAGCGCGGCGGGGACAAGGATGTCGCAATCGAGTTCCACCAGTTCCGCGTTGGTCACGTTGTCTGCGTCGCGGAAGCCCTTGAGCGTGCTATGCTCTTCCTTCCAGCGCGTGACGGCGGCGATGTCCAGCCCGTTCTTGTTGTAGATGCCGCCGCTGGAGTCGCTGACCGCAAGGATGCTGGCCCCATCTTGGCCCAGCAGCCGCGCGGAGATGGCCCCCGCGTTGCCGAAGCCCTGCACTACCACCCGCGCCCCATCGAGGCTCATCCCCAATGCCTTAGTCGCCTCGCGGGTGACGAATTGGAGGCCCCGCGCGGTCGCCTCATTGCGCCCCGCCGAGCCGCCAATGCTGAGGGGCTTGCCGGTAATCACGCCGGGGATGCTGTAACCCTGATGCTGGCTGTAGGTGTCCATAATCCACGCCATCGTCTGCGAGTTGGTGTTCACGTCGGGGGCGGGGATGTCTTGGTACGGCCCCATCAGTATCGAGATTTCGGTGGCGAAGCGGCGGGTCATGCTCTCTAGCTCACCCTGCGTCATGGTCTTGGGGTCACATATCACCCCACCCTTGCCGCCGCCGTAGGGGATGCCCACCACTGCACACTTCCATGTCATCCACATCGCCAAGGCCTTGACCTCGTCGAGGCTGACATCGGGGTGATAGCGGATGCCACCCTTCGCCGGGCCACGCGCCACGCTGTGATGCACCCGATAGCCGGTGTAGACGCGGACTGACCCATCGCGAGTACGCGCGGGGAAGTGGACGGTAAGCTCACGCTTGGTCTGGCTGAGTATCTGCCGCAAGCCGTCTTCGAGGTTGATCACGTCGGCGGCTTGGTTGAACTGTTCGACCGCACTTTCATAGGGGTTGCGCTTGCCTTCCATCCCCACATTGGGTTGGTTGGAAGGGCTGAGGGTATCGGTAGCCATTACTGAAAGCTCCTCCTTGAGTGGTGGCTAGGCTGGCCGCGGCGTGATACATCCCGCCGTCGGCGCAGGGTCTGCTCTATCTTCTGCCTCGGCTTTGAGGCAAGGTACAGTATACACCAACGTGGGGGGGCTAGCAAGTGGCTTTTGCACCAATCGGGTGGCAAATAGATAAATATTGGGTGGAGAAGCGGTGAACAGCCCCACCGCTTGAGCTTGATATTGACAAAAAGCCCCAACCGAAGTCGAGGGCGGGAAAATGAGCTTGTTTTACTGTTTACGAGCCGAGATAGTAGATGTTGCCGCTGCTCTGGTCCACGCTGATGTTCAGCTTGGCGAGCGGGCCACGCGCGGGGCGGCGCAGCACTGCACCATCGTTGGCCGCGTCGAACTGGGCACCATGACAGGGGCATTTGAACACTTGGCCGCTGCTGGAATAGTTGACCGCGCACCCCTCGTGCGTGCATATCGCACTGAAGGCGGCATAGCGTCCGTCGCTGAGGTGAACCACCCATGCGTCGTCGCCGGTGGTGGGGTTGGTGAAGCGCACGCCCCCGCCGGTGGGCACATCGCTAACCTTGGCAATTACCGTCCCCTGCACCGCAGCGGGTGTATCAGTAGTCGCGGGGGCGGGCGTATCGGTCGGCGCGGCAGCCGGAGTATCGGTCGGGGCGGGCGCATCGGTGGGAGGTGGGCTGCTGAGGCTGCTCCCGCTGCTGCTATCAACGGCGGTCGGCGTAGCGGTGGGCAGCGGAGGAGGGGTGGCGGTGGGTTGGGGAGTAGCGGTGACCGCTTTGGCAATCGGCTTGCCGCCGCCTGCTTGGGCCGCATCGCTCTGCCCCCGTCCCGTGAAGGTGGACAGCACCTCACCACCCGCCAGTAGCAGGGCGGCAACCGCCCCTAGCGTAGCCCCGGCTTGCACGAGGAAGCGGCGACGACCAGCGGCGACCTCCTCGGCCTGCGGGTCGGCAACCCGCCGCGCTCCCCGCCATGCGTCCAGCGAATAGTTGCCCGCGCCCAAGATGAGCAGGGTAATCCAGCCGAAGATGTAGGGCAGGTCCCAGTTGGTGTAGAACGGTTGCTGCCCCCACGAGGCGGTCAGCCACAAGGTCAGGCTAATCAGCAGCCCGCCCGCCGCCGCCAGTCGGGTGAGCGCCCCCGCTAGCACCGCGAGGCCCACCGCCATCTCGCCGAGGGCCATCAGCCAGCCGAATAGGGCGGCGTGGGGGATTGCCACGCTGGTGAGCAGCCCCGACAGGGGCGAGTGATTGTAGGTGACGAACCCCTGCATCTGGTTGCCGATGAAGTTAGCGTTGCTGGGGTCGAAGAAGGTAGGGTCAGTTATCTTGTCTAGCCCGGCGAAGAAGAAGATAATGCCGAGGAAGACGCGCAATGGTAGGCTGGTCATGGGTTTGCTCCTTGTAGGACTTGTCTCCGCCGCCCGCAGCGGCGGTCTGATGTGTCGTCAAGGAACAGTTTAACCGCCCAACATTAGATGAGGGTGAACTGAGGATGAGGAGATGATGAAGGCAAAGTTAGGGTTGCAAGAGCGTAGTCGGTGTAATATAATGAATCGGGCTTACCTGATAGTGAGAGGGCAACGGGATGAACGTTAGCAAGCCGCGCGTGATTGACCTGTTTAGCGGGGCGGGGGGGATGAGCGTAGGGTTCAGGCGGGCTGGCTTCCAGCCGGTGTTTGCGGTGGAGTCCGACCCTAGCGCAGCGGAAACCTACCGCCACAATTTCGGCTACCATGTAGTTTGCAGCCCCATCGAGGAGCTACCGCTGTCATCTTTGCCCGCAGCGGAGGTGATAATCGGCGGCCCGCCCTGTCAGGGATTCAGCCAACTGGGTAAGCATTTGCCCGACGACCCCCGCAATCAGCTCTGGCGGTACTTCCTTGCGGCGGTGGCGACAGTTAGACCGCTCATCTTTGTGATGGAGAACGTTCCACAGTTGCTGAAGTCGGCGGAGTATCAGGCGATTGTGCAGCAGGCGCAGGGGTTGGGTTATACGGTGGCAGGCCGCGTGCTGAACGCTGCCGACTACGGGGTGCCGCAACGTCGGCAGCGCGCGATTGTGATTGGTTCGCGGCTGGGTGAGCCGATTTTCCCGCTACCCACCCATGCGGAGCGCGGGGCGGGAGGGCGATTGGCGTGGCGCACGGTCAGAGACGCGATTGGCGACCTGCCTTTGCAGCCTACCGGCGAAGACCTACACTTTGGCCGCAACCCGACCTCCACCTCGCGGCTGCGCTATCAGCAAGTGCCAGAGGGGGGCAACCGCTTCGACCTACAACGCGCCCGCCCCGACCTCACCCCCGGCTGCTGGATTAGAAAGCGCAGTGGCGGCACCGACCTGTTTGGCCGCCTGTGGTGGGACCGGCCTGCCTTTACCATCCGCACCGAGTTCTTCAAGCCGGAGAAGGGGCGTTACCTCCACCCCCAAGCTGACCGTCCCATTACCCATCGGGAGGCGGCGCGGCTACAAACCTTCCCCGACGATTTCATCTTCTGCGGCAGCAAGATTGAGATTGCCAAGCAAATCGGCAACGCCGTTCCGCCCTTGCTGGCAGAGGCCATTGCCCTGTCGCTGCGGAGGGTCATCAAGGTGGGTTGGGTGTTGCCGATGTCCAGCACCCCCGATTTGGCGTTGGCTATGAGCCGTTGAACTTGCGGCGCAAGAAGTTGTAGACCTCACGTTGCACATTCTTTGGCTGCCGTCTAACCAGTTCCAGCACATTCATGGCTGCCTCGCTGGGCGGTGGGTAGAGGTTGGAACGGCCCTCGTTGCACGCGCTGCATAGGGTGCGTAGATTGCTGTCCTCGTTCGACCCGCCGTTGGCGATGGGCACGATGTGGTCAACGTGTAGGCGCAAGCGGCGGTGGGGATTGCTGGGGTCGGGGTCGCCGACGGTAGCCCCGCATATCTGGCAGGTGAAGCCGTCGCGGCTGAGGATACGGGCGCGTTGGGTTGCGCCGATGCCTCTAGTACTGGCAACCACCGGCTCGGCACTCGCTAGGATGTACTCACCGGGGCGCAAACTAGCCCTGTCATTGTGGCTGAGGATGCGATAGCCGAACTCGTCACGCAACTCGCGCAACCGCCGCGCCCACTCGCTAACCCCGGCCACCTCGCGCAATTGCTCATTGGTGATTACTTCGCCCACATGGGCCAGCAGATAGTCGAGGATGCGTTGCCGCGCCCCTTGTGATTTACCCCTCGCCATTATTACGCCTCACCATCGAGCAGCCGATGCAACAATTGCTCGGCCACCTGTGCGTCGGCTTTGCCCTTAGTTTCGCGCATCACTGCCCCCTTCAGCGCGTTGATGACCGTCGGCTTGGTGCGATAGTCGGCCACCAGCTTGGGGTTGGCGGCGATGACTTGGCGCACCACCGCTTCCAGTTCGCCCGCGTCGCTGACCTTCGCCATCCCCCGCGCTGCCACGATGTCCTCAGCCTTGCGGCTAGGGTCGGGGTGGGCGTATAGTTCGGCCAGCAACTCCTTGCCCCCGCTGTGGCTAATCGTACCGCCCTGCACGAGGCTGATGAGGGCGGCCAGTTGCGCGGGGGTGACGGGGCTGTCCTCTAGCTCCGTACCCGCCTCGCGCAAGAGGCGAAATAGCTCGTTGACCACCCAATTCGCTGCCCCCCGCGCCGCCTCGCGCTGCTTAGTCGGCTCCTCGGTGTGGAAGGCGGCAACTACGGATTCGTAGTAGTCGGCCCCCGCCCGCGACGCGGTGAGCAGGTGGGCGGCTTCCTCGTCCAGCCCATACTCGGTGGCGAACCGCGCTCGCTTCACGTCGGGCAACTCCGGCAAGGTCTCGGCCAACCGCGCGATTTCCTCATCGCTGACCACAATCGGGGATAGGTCGGGTTCGGGGAAGTAGCGATAGTCGTGGGCGTGTTCCTTGCTCCGCTGCGAACGGGTAATGCCCAGAGCTTCGACCCAGCCGCGCGTCTCCTGCTCGATGCGTTGACCCGCTTGCAATGCCTCGCCCTGCCGCTTAATCTCATAATCCAAGGCGCGGAACACCGCGCTGAAGCTGTTCATGTTCTTGACCTCGGCGCGGTTGCCGTAAGCCTCTTGCCCGCGCGGACGCAGGCTGATGTTCGCGTCGCAGCGGAAGCTGCCCTCCTCCATGTTGCCAGTGCTGACCCCCAGATAGCGCAATATCTGGCGCAGCTTGATGAGGTAACGCCGCGCTTCCTCCGGGCTGGATAGGTCGGGTTCGCCCACTATCTCCATCAGTGGCACCCCGCTGCGGTTCACATCCAGCAGAGCGTATTGTGCGCCGCCCCGTTCGCGGCCCATGTGTAGCAGCTTGGCGGTGTCCTCCTCCATATGCACGCGCGTGATGCCCACCCGCTTGCTGCCTCCCTCCGGCAACTCAATCTCCAGCCAGCCATTCAGGCAAATCGGCTGGTCGTACTGCGATATTTGGTAGCCCTTCATAAGGTCGGGGTAGGGATTGTTCTTGCGGTCGAACTTGCTCCACCGCGCAATCTGGCAATTCAGGGCCAGCCCGGTGCGGATTACGTTCTCCACCACCTGCTGATTGACCACCGGCAATGTGCCCGGCAGCCCCAGACAGACGGGGCAGACGTGGGTGTTGGGCGGGGCACCGGCGTACTCCGCGCTGCAAGAGCAGAACATCTTGCTGGCGGTCAGCACTTGGGCATGAACCTCCAGTCCAATCGTCACCTCGAAATCGGTCGCGTTGGTCTCAGCAATCGCGGTCATAGGTTGCACCTCAGTATGCGGTAATCTTGTTTGGCTCGTCTCCGCCATTATAGCAGAAAGGCGGCGGGGCGTGCCACCCGTGCCTATGCGTTGTAGCGGGGGTATGGTATAATGCGGGCAACTTCCCCCCAAACTAGAGGAGCAGTATCGTAGATGAGCGAAGATAAGCCGCGCAAGGGCAGCGACCCGCAGCGGCGACGCAAGTTGAATAGCCGTGAGGTGGCCTCCGCCGACGCGCCCACCCAGCGGATTGTCGGGGGCGAGGTGCGTCAGATTCGCCCAGCACCCCCGACGGACGGCCAAGCTCCGTCGCGGGGGCGGCGCGATGCGACCGGGGCAGTCGGGCCGCGCCCCAGCCCGCCCGTGAACGGTCCATCGCCCCGCCCTGCGACTAATGGGCAACCACGCCCTAACCTTGCCCCCCGCCCAGCGCAACGCAATGATGCCGCCGCATTGGTGCCGCCCCACGTCAAGTCGGGCGGCTTGCTCACCCCCCAGCCCTACCGCCAGCCGGTGGCGGTGCGCCGTCGGGTCATCATCGGGGCGGTGGTGGCGGTGGGGTTGATAGTGCTGCTCGCCGCGTGGTGGGCTTTGGGTCGCTACCAGACCTTCACCAATGTGGTTAGCCACATCCAGACCACGCGGATACCGCAATTGCCGGTGGCGACTGGCGGGGTGCTGCTTGCCACCCCCGGCCCCAACGCTACTCCCTTGCCCACCCTGCCGGAGTGGACAGGAAGCGAACCGCTGACCATCCTGCTGCTCGGCCTCGACACCCGCGACGATGATACCAAGCCGCCCCGCAGCGACACGATGATACTGGTGCGGATCGAGCCGACCACTAAGAAGGTGGCGATGCTCAGTATCCCCCGCGATTTGTGGGTGAAGATACCGGAGTTCGATGGCCCCACCAGCGACCGCATCAACGCCGCCTACGAGTACGGCGCGGGCAATAATGTCCCCGGCGGCGGCCCGGCGATGGCGGCGGCCACGATTCGCTACAACTTTGGCATCCAAGTGGATTACTACGCCGAGGTGGACTTTCATGGCTTCGAGGCAGTGGTGGATGCACTGGGTGGCATCAGCATTGATGTGGCTAAACCGCTGGTGGACAACGAGTTCCCCAATGGCAACAACATCACCCGCATCCTCATCCCCGCCGGTTTGCAGACGATGGACGGTAAGACCGCGCTGGAGTTCGCCCGCTCCCGCCACCAAGATAGCGACCTCGGTCGTAACCAGCGGCAGCAGCAGGTGTTGCTAGCAATCAAACAGAAGGGGCTAGACATCTTTAACACCCTTGCCCACGCCGACGACCTGCTCAACAGCCTGAAGGGTTCGGTGCGTACCGACCTCAACTCCAATCAGATTGTCTCGCTGGGCCTGCTTGCCAGAGACATCAAGGAGATAACCCAATCTTCGATTACCGCCGATATGGTCAGCGAACAGATTATGGATAATGGCGCGGACGTGCTAGTCCCTGATTGGGAGAAGATTCGCCCGCTGATTGCCAAGCTGTTCGGGGGGCATAGCGTGCAGACCGAGGCGGCCCGCATTGAGGTGCATAACGGCACCCATACCGCCCACCTTGCCACCGACATCGCCACCACCCTGCGCGGGCAGGGCTTCAATATCGTCAACGTCGCCAATGACCCCAAAGCAGGTGACTACCCCAAGACGGTCATCTATAATTACGGCGACAAGCCGATTACCGCGCAGGAGCTAGCCAAATCGCTAGGGGTGGGCGAAGACGTGATTAAATCAGCCACCAACGGCCCGCCCAACGTAGACATCCTCGTCATCCTCGGCGACGACAAGTCCAGCGCACAGTGAACCGACCATAGCTACATTGCAGCAGCTAGCTAAATAAAAACGGGCAGCCCGATGTGGCTGCCCATCTTTATCTTATCAGTGTCAAGGAGAACGCCTCTTACCGTGATACTTGACCCGCCATCTTCCAGCCGTCAGAGGTGCGAACGAAGAAGGCATGGTCAGAGTGCGCTCCCGCGTTGTAGGTAACGTCCGCCCACTTGCTGTCCACCTTGATTTGCTCGATGTGATAGTAGGCTGGACTGTTGAAGTCGTCTGCACTAACAAAATCTTTGGGGTTGTTGCGGTGCGCGGGGAAGCCTACCGTTCCCGTGATGGAGCTAATTTCCGGGCCAGTTGGCTCACGACCTTCTGCTTTAGCCTTGGCCATAAAGCGGTCCCAACCTTCCGCCCCCCGCTTCCAATCTAGGTAGAAAGCCTTCATATAGGTCAAGTAGCCATTGCCTTGAAGCTCCCCCGCAACCTCCACCCCTTGAAGCTGGCGCACTTTCTGAACGAAGTTGGCTTGGTCAGGGTTGAGCGGCACGGCCGGGTCGTCTACGAAAACCGTTGATAGCTGAGAAACATCGAAGGTTTGCGATGCGGGTAGCTCGGCCTTGTTTATCTTCACCAGTGCCGTTTTAATCGCTTCAGCCTCTGGTGAGTCTGGGGCAACCGCGTTGGCGACCACCGGCCAGCTAGTTGTGGCTGAGGGTTGGGCACTCGTAGTGCTATTGCTGCTACTAGGGCCAGTGGACGCGGCTTGGTTCGCTCCCGACCCAACTTGGGTGGCCGAGTTGCAGGCACTGGTAAGCAGCACCACCGCTATCAACATCCCGGCCACGCTGGTAATCTTACGTTTCATCGCTTTGTCTCCTTTTCTAAACTTGTATCAGTAGGTTATCTGCCAGTATTCGACTATGTCAGTTTGTGGATTATAACCATCGTCCCATGGAAGCAGATAGTAGGAGTGACCGCTGTACACCCCCTTGTGCTGGTCCGTTAGTAGATCATATTTTTGGCTGCCCCCATTAGCGCGAACTTTACTCAACCCGAAACCTGATACCATCCTCGCCTGTTGAATGTGTTGTGGGTTGTCGTAGAAGAACACGATGTCTCCGTTATGCAGGCGGTCTATACTATATTGAACCTGATACCTTGAGCTTCTGCTATTCCAGTATTGAAAGTGGTTTTCTAGGTAATTTGCACCAAGGTCGTTATAGCCCCATGAGGAGCTTGATTGGTAGATAGTTCGCCAATACCACTCGTCCAACCCGCCACCTAGATTCAGGATTTCTGGCAGGTGACCATCATACATTGCTTGCGAAACAAAGTTCGCATGGTCATATCCATAATTGGCGTAGCACCTAGGATTACAAGTGTTGTTGTAGTAATTATCATCACCGTTCTTTGCCCAATGGTCTGCGTATGCAACTGCGGCCCCGCGGTCGTAGTTAGCATATCGGCCATCCGCTGGCTGGTTGTAGCCTCTGTAGACAAACAGGCTTATGTCTGCCCGTGTGGTTGCTAGGCTGGGTTGATAGCATCGCGGTGTGCAGTTAGCTCCACTCGTGACATGGTGAACGTAAAGTCGCTCGATGTAATCGTGGAACAGCGAACCGACAGGCACATCGGAGAAATCGGTTAGGCTCGATACATCATTATCGGTGTAGTTCGCCGAGTTAGAGATGTACTTTGCCATCTGGTCACGGCTAATGGTAAACTCTGGCAAAAAGCATGGGTCAGCTTTACCGTTAGCAGCACAGGTGTTATGGTCATAGCCGTTGATGATGTTATGGTTATGGGCAATCTGGACATACTTGTAGGCGTAGTAACTGGGCGGCACATCGGTAAAATACTGTGAACCGGGTGACTCTGCACCCCAGCCGAACGTCTTGACATCTACGACACTGAACTGTCCACGAGTTACTGAGTTGTAGGGACTGTAGTGGGTAGGGTCAGTGCCAGATACGTTGGTGCGGCAGAACATATAATATAGAGAAACGTAGAAGTAATTGCTTGGTTGCACATCGCTAAACGGCAAAGCACAGTCATCGGTGGATGCTGGGGCGGATACATGGCTACGATCGCCAATTGGTGGCTGTGAACTTGGCTGCGTTTGTAGGGGGAGAGGATGAGGATTGAGGTTTTAGTGGAATGACAGGGGAGTTAGATGCTTGCGCCCATGTACTGGAAGCCAGCAAAGTAAGGAGCATAGCTACTACAACTGTATAACGCGGGGGGGGGGGTAGTAAACAGCTTCATGTTCATTGCATTTCTCCTTCTTAGTAGGTAAGGCTAAGTTAGTAGAGGTACGGTTATATTATAACACACTAATTAACAAAATACAATACCTCTGTAGCAATTTTTAGAGCATTATTCTCATGCGAGATTTTTGCACGAAACCCTAAACTTGCCGGAACAGCATCCCCACGCTCGCGCCGGTGTGGATGCGCTGGATGGTCTCGCCCAGCAGGTTCGCCACCGACAGCACGGTAATCTTGTCCAGCATCTTATGCGCGGGGATGGGGATGGTGTCAGTACAGACTATCTCCTTTATCTCACTGTTCTGCAAGTTCTCGACCGCATTGCCCGATAGCACGGGGTGGGCGCAGCAGGCGTACACCTCAGTCGCCCCGAAGCTCAGTACCGCGCGGGCCGCTTGGGTGATGCTGCCGCCGGTGTCAATCTCGTCGTCCACCACGATAGCGGGCTGGCCCTGCACTGTGCCGATCAGGTTCATCACCTCGCTCTTGTCCTGATTGCCCACCCGCCGCTTCTCCACGATGGCGATGCTGGCCCCCAGCGGCTCGGCGAAGCTCCGCGCCCGCTTTACGCTGCCGAGGTCGGGGGAGATCACCACCGGGTTCTGCAACCGCTTCTGCTTGAAGTAGTCGGTGAGCAGATAGGTGGCAGTCAGTTCGTCCACGGGGATATTGAAGAAGCCCTGTATCTGGCCCGCGTGCAGGTCAATGGTCAGCACCCGCTCTGCCCCGGCCACTTGGATCATGTCGGCAATCAGCCGTGCGGTAATCGGCACGCGGGGTTGGTCCTTCTTGTCGGTGCGGCCATAGCTGTAGTAGGGGATGACCGCGGTGATGCGCCCCGCGCTGGCCCGCTTCATCGCGTCCATGATAATCAGCAGCTCGATAATGCTGCGGTCCACCGGCGAACAGGTGGGCTGGATGATGAACACATCGTTGCCGCGCACGCTCTCGTTAATCTTGACGAAGGTGTTCTCGTTGCTGAACTGGAACACATCCATGCGGCCCAGTGGCACGCCAATGTAGCGACAGATTGCCCGCGCCAGTTCAGGGTTGGCGTTGCCGGTGAAGATGCTCAATTCATCGTAAAGACCCACTGGCCTGCTCCTCCCATTCTGACTTTAGGATGCTCATCAAGAAATCGTCGTGGTACTCGCCCTCGACGTAACCGCCGTGCCGTAGCCTGCCCTCGTGCTTGAAGCCGACCTTCTCGTAGGCGCGAACCCCACGCCGGTTGAAGTCGAACACCCGCAGGTAGATGCGATGCAGGTTCAGTTCGCCGAAGCCGAACTCTAGCAGCAGCCGCAACGCCGCGCTGCCATACCCCTTGCTCCAATAATCGTGTTCACCAATCGCAATCCCCACCTCGGCGTTACGGTTGTGCTGGTCGAGGTGGAACAGGTCGATGTTGCCAATGTACTTTGGCTCCGGTCCGTCAATCGCCTCAATCGCGAAGTCGTAGCCATCCTCGTGACGCTGGAGACGGGTGATGTGTTCTGCCTCCTGCTCACGACTGACGCGGCCAACCTGCCCCAAGTTGCGCGTAACCTCGACATCGTTCATCCAGCGCACGTTGTCGTCAACGTCGCTGGCCGCGTGGGCGCGTAGTCTTACCTTGTTGTTGCTGAATGTGTACATAGTGATTTTAGAAGGTAGAAGGTAGAATGCAGAATCCGCTCATCACTCCCCTCCCACCGGGAGGGGCTGGGGGCGGGAGCAAGTTGCGCGGCACGCACCCACCCCCTGCTCA
>JBBSEE010000026.1:0-12129 GCA_038239995.1 Chloroflexia bacterium
CCAGACCACCGTGAAGCAAGCGGAAGCAAGTGTGCAGCAGGCGGTAGTGGCTATTCCCCCTCTTGTTGCCGAGGTGAATCGTCAGCTTGCCGCGGCCCAACGGGCAGAAGCCGCGTTGGAAGCTGCCCGCCAAGCAGTGGAGCAGGAGCGGGAGACCCGCGCCAGCCAACTAGCCGCCCTTGCCGCCCTCCGCGCCAACCTGCACGCCGCTGAGGAGGAGTTGCGCCGTCGCCGCGCCGCCATCGTATCCGCTACCGCCGAGCGGGAGAACGCCAACCGCGCCATCGCTGTACGCCGCGCCCGCCGTGCCAAGTTGCAGGCCGAGGCGACCGCCGCCGCCCAAGAGCGAGAACGCGCCCTTGCCGACCTTGCCGCCCTGCAACGGCAACTCGCTAACCTCGATGCCACCCTGACCCCCTTGCGCGAGCAACTGGCCGCCGCCGAGCAGCAGGCCGATGCTAGTGCTGCCGCGATTTCTGCCCGACAATCCATCTTCTTTGAGACCCAGCAGCAGCAGTCGCACGCCCGCCTTGCCCTTGAACGTGGCCGCCTAGAGGCCGATGACATCCTGCTCCGCGCCCGCTCCGAACTGGGCGATGCGGTATCCCTCGACCCGCCCCCCGATAAGCTGGATGAGGCCAAGCTGCAAGATGAGATTGCCAGCCTCCGCGCCCGCCTTGCTCGTATCGGCACGGTCAATCCCCTCGCCCTCGAAGAGTATGAGGAGGTCAACGCCCGTCACGCCTTCCTCACCACCCAGCTAACCGACCTGCGCGAGGCGGCGGCTAGCCTACATCAAGTGATTAGCGAACTGGAACGCACCATGCGAGAACGGTTTGCCACCACCTTCAGCGCGGTCGCCCTAGAGTTCACCAAGTTCTTCACTCGCCTGTTCGGGGGCGGCACCGCGCGGCTGGAATTGAGTGCCAGCCGCAACGATGACGGCCCCGCCGGGGTGGAGATATTCGCCCAACCGCCCGGCAAACGCTGGCAGCCCCTTGCCGCGCTGTCGGGAGGCGAACGCGCCCTCACTGCGGTGGCCCTGCTGTTCGCCATCCTCGCGGTCAGCCCTAGCCCCTTCTGCCTGCTCGACGAGGTGGACGCGGCGTTGGATGAGAGCAACATTGGTCGCTTCACCGCCGCCTTGCAAGAGCTAGCCCAGCGCACCCAGTTCATCATCATCACCCATAATCGGGCCACGATTGCGGTGGCGGAGGCCGTCTACGGCATATCCCTCGGTGATGACCACACCTCCCGCGCCATTTCGGTGCGTCTAGGTGATTAGCTTGAGCAGTCCGCTGCTGGCACGCAGATTGCTCTTCAACATTGACCCGCCCACAGCAGAGGGGGGCTACCTTGACATTATAAAGCATCCGTGTTACCCTAACCTTGCAGTCGGCAGTCCACCACCGCGGGGTGCAGGATTAGCAGTCGCACCTTAGCCGCACCCAAGTAGAGTTTAAGGAGGAGTAGAGCAATGGAAGAAGATTACCGCGGCGACCAATACAGCTATGACTACGGCGAGAGCGAACCGCAGATTGACCCCAATACCATCATCATCGTGGGTATCGCCGCCGGGGTCGCCAGCGTGATAGGCGCAATCATCGTCTGGCTGACCAAGCTACGCCAGCCGAAGCGCGAGAAGAAGATACAGCAAGTGATTGATGCGATTACCGCTGGTAAGCTGGACGAATGGGTAGGTAAGGGCAGCAGCCGCAAGTTGGCACGCGGCCTGAACCGCACCGCCGACCGCGCGGGTAGCCTTGCCGAGGTCGCGGGCGAACGCGCCGCGGTGGTGAGTAAGGATGCCAGCAAGCAGGCTGAGGAGCTACGTAAGCGCATCATCAAGGAACTGAAGCGGCGCAACATCAAGCCACCTTCTGGTGAGGATGTCGGCAGCTTCTTCGATGACCTTGCCCACAATATTGCCAACACGGTAGAGAACGTGCGCGAGGGTGCTTCCCCAGCGGTGGCCGAAGCGGGCAAGCGGGCGGGGCAGGCATTGGATAGCGTGCGTGATACCGCCGCCCCCGCCGTATCCGAGGCGGGCAAGCGAATCGGGCAGGTGATCGGAGATGTCACCTCCTCCCGCTCGGTGAAGAAGGCGAAGCGACAAGTTGACGACCTCCGTAGCAACCTTGCCAAGCTGATAGACGATATAGACCTTGAGGAATATCAGGGCAAGGCAAAGAAGCAGGCAGTACGCCTTCGCAGTCGCGCCGAGCAGATGCTGGCTTCGCTGGAACTGGACGAGCGGGCGGGTGACGTTCGCAAGGCGGTGGAGAAGCGGGCGAAGGAGCTAGGCGATGCGATAGACGAGGCTAACCTCGGCGACCGCGCCAAGCGCACCGCGGACCAAGCCCGCGAGGCGATTAGCAACCTTGACCTCGGCCAAACCCTCAGCGATGCTCGCACCGCTGTCACGGATAAGGCTAAGGAGTTGGAAAAGGGTTCCCGCCGCCTGCGCCGCGACACCGGCAAGGCGATTGGGCACGCCAGCGACGAGGCGGGCCAGATGGTGCAGCAGGCCAGCAAGCAGGCAGGCGGCTGGTTCGGCACTATCTTCGATGCGGTCGGCTCCTTCTTCGAGCATTTCGGCAAGGAAACCCTGCCCGAGCTAACGAGGGCGGCAGGCAAGGCGGGCGAGATGGTGCGCGGTGGGGTAGTGCTGCCTGCGGCGGATAAGGTGGGTGCAGTCTACAGCGATACCGCCCCCCGCGTTGCCAGCGCGGTAAGCGATGCGTTCGACTATGTGCGCGACGAGGCCGTCCCCAACGTCACTGGCTTCGTTACCGACAAAGCTCTACCTGCCGCTGGTGATTTTCTCAGCGAGACTGGCGACCGCGTGCAGAAGGCATACTCTGACCTTGCTCCCCGTGTCGGTGATGCGCTGGGCAATGTCGGTGAGGCGGTGGGCGGGGCGGTCGGCGGGGTGTTCCACCACAATGGGCACCACGATGGCTTGCTCCCCAACGTCGGTGAAGCCTTTAGCAACGTGGGCGAGTCCACCGGCAAGGCCCTGTCCAGCGCAGGCAAAGCCACCCGCAAGGCCACCCGCGACACCATGTCCACTATCTTCTGGCTAGGGGCAGCGGGGGCGGCACTGGTGTTCCTGTTCGCCCCGGAGAAGCAGCAGCGCGACGAGCTATGGCGCAACATCCAAGGTCTCATCAGCAACGCCCGCGAACTGGTGCAAGAGTTTCAGGGCTACGACTCGGAGATGGAGAAGTAACCATCTATCTTAGGCTCACCTAAAAAGAGGGACGTTGCGACCGCGACGTTCCTCTTTCCTATGTGTCCATCCTCCATCAAACATATGATAGAGATAACAATACTTATGTTCATCATAAACACACGCATGAAGCCTTACCGATATAATCTTGCAGATTCGCAACCTGCACCCGCCTCGTTCGTTACAATAAACGGAGGCGCAATCCGACGCAGCGTCTTAGCAGGCAATAACCCTAATCAGGAGTGGAGAAACATGAAAAAGCAAATCAGCAGAATGATATTGGCCCTCGCGCTCATCTTGAGCATCGTGCCAGCCTTTAGCAGCAGTTCCGCCAGTGCCGCGAACGCGGTGTTCGACAGCCTATGGCGACGCACCGACCTCGCGGTACAGCAGGGTATCGTTAGCCGCAGTTGGGTGTGGGGCAATCAGTTGACCCCAGACATCTACGAGCCTTACGCACAAGGACCGAACGGCGTGCATCTGGTGCGCTACTACGACAAGAGCCGCATGGAAATCAATCACCTCGACACCGCTCCCAACGCCGTGACCAACGGTCTGCTGGTCGTTGATATGATTACTGGGCGCATCCAAGTCGGCGACAACGAGTTCCAGACCGCGACGAGGGCGAACATTGCAATCGCTGGGGACGCACCCAATGGAGGCAACCCCAACACCCCCACCTACGCCGACCTCGCCCCGCTGATGGCCTCATCCAGTAGCCGCATCGGGGGCGATGTAATCGCCACCTACGGCCACGACCAGATTATCGGCAGCGACCCCGCGCGGGCGGGCCAAGTGACGATTGCCGCGTACAGCACCCAGACCGGCCACAACATCCCCAACGTGTTCTGGACCTTCGTGAACCAGAGCGGGGTGATTTGGAACGGCAGTGCTTACGTGCAGGGCACGGTGATAAATTGGCTGTCCGACCTCGGCTACCCGGTTACCGAACCCTACTGGACCACCATTCGGGTAGGCGGGCAGGACCGCGCGGTGATGTTCCAAGCCTTCCAGAGGCGCATCCTCACCTACACCCCCACCAACGCGGCGGGTTTTCGTGTGGAGATGGGCAACGTAGGCGGCCAATACTTTAGCTGGCGTTACCCTAACGGCATTGGCCCCGGCCAAGGTTGCGATAAGGTGGCGATTCCGGTGTTCGCCGGGGTCATCATCAAGAACGCGACGCTGGGCGCGAACCTCGGTTGCCCCACCGACACCGGCTTGAGCGGTAGCAACGTTATCTCCGCGTGGGAGAGCTTCGAGCGCGGCCAGATGATATGGGTGCGTAATCAAGCCAACACCGCCGACAAGAGCATCTACGTGCTATACAGCGATGGTACCTATCATGTCTACCCCGACACATGGGACGAGGGCCAGCCGGTAAGTGGTGGGCTAACCCCACCTGCTGGGCTGCTAGAGCCGATACGCGGCTTCGGCAAGGTCTGGCGTGAGCAATCCGGCGTTAGCGATAAGCTAGGCTGGGCCACTGCCCACGAGGTTGGTGGCGGCGGGGCAAGACAGGGCTTCCAAGCTGCCACCATGTTCCACATCGGGGCCAACGACCAAGTCTATGCCCTGTTCTACGACGGCGGCAACATCAACAACCCCACCGGCCACTGGCAGCAGTACGCCAGATAAGAGATTAAAGACTAAAGATAAAAGATTAAAGATGAAGAAGCGTAACAGTTTCTTTAATCTTTAATCTTTTATCTTTAGCCTGACATCTTTTGTCAGACCCTGCTATAATGTCTATGCCGCAGATGATGGGCGGGCGAAGACTGAACGATAACAGAAAGGATGGGGCAAAAAGATGAAGCGTAGAGCAATCGGGAGTTGCGCCTTGCTGCTAGCCCTAGTGGCTAGCCTGTGCGTAAGTTGGGGTCAAGTGGCCGCGCAAACGGGCAGCCGTTTCTTCGGCGAGACCGGCCACACAGTGCGCGGGGCGTTCCTCGCCTACTGGAACACGCACGGGGCCTTGCCGCAGCAGGGCTATCCGATTACCGACGAGTTCGCCGAGGTCAATACAGCCGACGGTAAGAGCTACACCACCCAATACTTTCAGCGCAGCCGCTTCGAGTTCCACCCCGAACAGACCGACCCCAACTATCAAGTGCTGCTCGGCCTGTTGGGACTGGAGACCTTTCTAGCCAAGCATCCCGGCGGCTTGCCCCCTAGCACGGTGGAGCAAATTGTGCCCGGCGGAGGCAGCTTCCACTTCAACGAAACTGGCTACAATGTGACCGGCCTGTTCCTCAGCTATTGGCAGACACATGGCGGGCTGGCGCAGCAGGGCTATCCGATTACCCCCGCTTACCTTGAGACCAACGATGCCGACGGCAACATCTACGTCACCCAATACTTCCAGCGGGCGCGGTTCGAGTATCATCCTGAGCAGAGCGACCCCCAGTACAAGGTGCTGCTCGGCCTCGTCGGCAATGAGATATACCTCCGCAAGCAGCATGGCGGCCAGCCCAGCCCCACCCCCGGCGGCCCGCCCGCGCCTACCCCCACCCAAGTGGCGGGCGGTTGCACCAATGCGGTGCATCCCCTGTTCCAGTTTGCGGTCAACAATAACCCCGCGCTGGCTGGCAAGCTGGGTTGCCCCACTGACGCGGGGTTCGACTACAACGTGAACAAGGTGAAGGGCGGGTACCAGCCGTTCAAGTACGGCCCCATGATTATCCTCACCCAAGAGAACGGCCCCAACTACGCCTATGGCCTGTACACCGCCAACAATTCCTTCCATCGCGTCAACTACGGTGGGGTGGACAACAATGGCGGCTCCCCGCCCCTACCCGGCAAACACTTCTACGGCGCGTGGAGTGAGCTAGGCAACATGGGGCCGTCGCAGGACGAGGAGGACTTTGGCGATGCCGGTTATCAGACCTTCCAGAACGGCCTGCTCATCTACATCGGGGGCGGCACTCAGAAGGTGTTTGCCCTCTACCCCGCCAACTCAGCCACCGGCACATGGGAGAAGTATGATAGCCGCTAATGCAGTGTTGACAAAGGGCCGCGCCTAACCGTAAAATAGGCGCATGAGATAAGCAACCCGTCACCCCCACACAGTCTGTTACAGGGCTGTATGTGGGGGTGACTATGTTCTGGGAGGATAATGGCTAGTCGGCTTTTGTACATCGTGGCTCAGGCGACCGCTCTGCTCCTACTGGGGCTGGGGCTGCTGACCGCTGCCTACCAAGTGAGCGGCGGGGCGACCCTGAGCCTCGATGTGGGGACGCACGCGGACAATCCCTATCTGGTGCGCTTCAACGACCGCGAGGCGAACAAGGAGCTAAACTACCGCTGGAGCCGCGACGTGTCGCGCCTCATGGTGCCGGGGGTGGGGCGGGGGCAGAGCGAAGACCTCAGCATCAGCATGGTGGGCTATCGGCCAGTGGGCGCGGCGGCGGCAGTGCTGACCATGACCATCGGCAAGCAGACCTTGGCAGTGTTCACCCCTAGTGCGGTGCTGACCACCTATACCGCAACTATCCCCGCCGCCCTGAACAGTGATGACGACCTCACCATCTCGCTGATTAGCAACGCCTTCTCTCCCCCCGGCGACCCCCGCAAGCTGGGGGTGCTGGTCAACGCGCTGCGGCTACAAGCCAACGGTGGGGGTGGATTGGTGCTGCCGCCGATTAGCTACAGCGGCTGGTTGCTACTTTCCCTGCTGCTGCTCTACCTCATCCTGCTGCGCCTCGGCCTCGGCTGGCGGTGGGGATGGGGTATCAGCGTGGGGCTGATGTTGCTTGCCGCCGTGCTGCTGGCAACCGACCGCTACGACCTCACCATCTTCCTCCCCGCCCTCGGCACGCTGATGATTAGTACGTTCGCCATGTCCCTCTTGGTGCCCCCATTGGCAAGCTGGCTGCTCGGCCTGCTGCCTAACTCCAAACTCAAACCTCAAACCTCAAACCTCAAACCTGACATCGGCTGGCTGACCGCCATCTTTCTACTCGCCTTCGTGATTAAGGCGGGGGGGATGATGCACCCCCAATTCACCATCCTCGACCATGGCTTGCGGGCGCATCAGGTGCAGGAGCTAGTCGCCGACCCCATTGCCTTCTGGCACAAGTACCAGAACGTGACCACCACCAGCGACCAGAACAAGACGCAGGGCGATGAGCATCTCTTCCTCGGACAGTGGAACTTGCAAATCCCCTTCCCCTACCCGCCCACTGCCTATTACGTAATGGCCCCGGTGGCCCTGTTCGTGCCGGGGGCACGGACTAACGCCGACTTGCTGCTAACCGTGTGTGACACCATCTTGGTCGCGCTAGAGGGCACGTTGGTGTTCGCCCTGTACGCCATGGCCCGCAAGGGGCTGGACAGCGGGCGGGCGGGGATAATCGCCGCCGCCATCGCCTCATTCGCGCCGATTAGCTACCTGCACCACAGCGACGGCGACTGGACCTATATCTGGGGGGGCTGGGTGGGGCTGGTATACATCATGGCGGTGGTCTGCCTCGCCGACCGCGCGGGCAAGCCGATACCCTTCATCATCCTCGCGCTGCTGGCAGGCGTGGCCTTGATTTCGCACACCGCCACCGCCCTGTTCCTCGGCGCGGGCGCAGTGATATTGACGGTGCTGCTTTGGCTAGCGAGGCGTTCACCACACACCCCAACCACCACTCAAACCTCAAACCTCAAACCTCAAACCTCCTACTGGCCGTTGCTCGGCTCGTTCGTGGTGGGGGGGCTGATTTCGCTGCTGTATTATGGCGCATATATCGGGCCGATGCTCGGTGTCGCCATCCCCGCCATCTTCGGCAAGATTGGCAGCGGGGCCAGCATCGGGCAAGACCCCCACGCCCTCGGTGCGCCACTGCTGTACGGCTTCTTCCCCCAAGTATGGGCGCACTTCACCGCGTGGCCGCTGCTGCTGGGGCTGGCGGGCTTCGCCTTGTTGCTCTGGCGGGGTAGGCAAGCCGCTTCCCCGCCCGCGCCCATGCGGTTCTTCACCCATCTATCAGTCGCATGGCTCATCGTCTTCGCCCTGTTCAGCCTCGCTGACCTGAAGATGAACCTGCTGCAACGCCATATGTTGTTCGTCCTCCCCCTCCTCGCCTTGCTGTCGGGCTATGTGCTAGATAGATTGGTTACTTGGACGCAGCAAGGTGGTGGGACACAACAGGATGGGAACAATCACGCCCCCATAATTCATAATTCAACATTCATAATTCAAAATTACGCCGCGTGGCTGCTAGTCGCTGGGCTAATCGCCTTCACCTTCGTGGTCGGCTGGAACATCTGGTTCGACCGTGTGATGCACTATGTACTGCCGCCCGGTTCGGGATAAAGTGGCGGGGGAGACTCGCGGGGTCTGGGGGGATTGACCCCCAGAGGCAGACTGCCAGATAAGCTCATCGCCGCTACTGGACGGCAAGGATATATGCTTACGACTGGCAGTGTGCCCTTTCATCAACTGGGGGCCAACCCCCCAGACCCCCGCAAGTTTCCTTCTATTTTTGGTGGAAGATTTTGGTGGAAGAGGAATGGGGAGGATGGGGCTTGGCAGTTTTATTCCGCGATGGGGCAAGCGCGAACAATCTGCGGGCTAGCGGCAAATCTGGTACAATAGCAGCGCGATGCGAATAGTCGAACTGATATATGACGACATAGACAACCCATGGCTGGGCGGGGGCGGAGCGCGGCGGGCCTACGAGGTGGCGCGGCGGCTGGCGGGGCGGCACCATACCACGATTATCACTGGCGGCTACCCCGGCGCACCGCGCGAGTTGGAGCGCGATGGGGTGCGCTACCTCTTCACCACGCCGAGCAACCGCTATCCGACCAGCCGCCTGCTGTATATGCGCGACGCGCCGCGACTAGCCCGCCAACTGCCCGCCGACTTGGTGATGGAAGTGTTCTCCGCCTACAACCCCCTGTTCACTCCCCTTTGGGCGAGGCGACCGACGCTGGCGGTGTTGCAGAACATCTATGGCGGCCACGCGCAGGCGAAGCACGGGCTGATTGGCCGCATCGCCAGCCTGCTAGAGCGACCCGCACTGGCAACCTACCGCAACTATCTAGCGGTCTCGCGTGGGGTGGGCGGACAACTGAAGCGCAAGGTGGGGCTGCGCGGGCGGCAGGTGGCGGTGATACCGAATGGAATTGACGATGCCTTCTTCGGGCCAATCAGGCCGCGCAGTGAGTGGTCTGGCCCACAAAGATATGTCGCGTATATCGGCAGGTTGGACATCTACCAGAAGGGGATAGACACACTGCTGGCCGCGCTGCAACGCGCCAACCTCGACATGGCCGAGGGCGAGCGCATCCACCTGCTACTGGCTGGTGGCGGGCAGGATGAGCAAGAACATCGGGTGCGCGACCTCATCGCCGGTTATGGCTTGGGCGAGGTGGTCACGCAGTTGGGGCGGGTCACACCGCAGCGGGCGGCAGCCTTGATGCGCGACGAGGGGTGCCGCTTCGTGGTAATGCCCAGCCGCTACGAGTCGTGGGGAATGGTGGCGGCGGAGAGCGGAGCAGCAGGCCGCGCGGTACTCGCCTTCGACATCAGCGGGCTGCGCGAGGCCGCCCCCCGTCACGCGCACGGCCTGCTGCTCGACCCCGGCAGCGACGAGGAGCAGCGCGTATCCGCCCTCAGCGACGAGGAGCAGCGCGTATCCGCCCTCAGCGCGGGGCTGACCCAACTGTGGCGCAACCCCGCGCAAGCCGCCATATTGGGCGCACGTGGGCGCGACTGGGCGCGGCAGTACACGTGGCACCAAATCGCCGAGGCCGAGCAGCAATATTACCTTAGTCTAATGAGATGAAAGGTCAAAAATTAAAGATTAAAGATAAAGCGGGAGGGCTAGGGATAACTTCTTCTTTCATCTTTAATCTTTAATTCTTTAATCTGCCCATGATACTGTTTATCACCCGCAAACACCCCCCCTCGATTGGCGGGATGCAACGCCTCAGCCGCGACCTGACCCGCTCGGTGGGCCAGCTAACCGCGACGCGCACCATTGCGTGGGGGGGCAGCACTGCCTTGCTACCCCTGTTCCTCCCCTACGCCTTCATCAAGGCGGCACGGGTGGCACGGAGCAGGCAACCCAGAGTGGAGCTTATCCACCTCTCGGACGCGCTACTCGCCCCGCTGGGCAACGCGCTGAAGCGTATCAGCGGGGTGCCGGTGGTCGCTACCGTGCATGGGCTGGACATCACCTACCCGCTGGGTCTGTACCAACGCTGGTCGCCCGGCTGGCTGCGTCATCTGGACCGGCTGATTAGCGTGTCGAACCACACTCGCGCCGAGTGCCTGAAGCGTGGTATCCCCGCCTCTCATTGCGAGGTGATACCGAACGGGGTGTATACTGACGAGTTCGCCACCCCCCCTACTGAAGCGGGCATCGCTAGCCTAGAGCGACTGGCGGGAGCGCAGATGCGCGGGCGGCGAGTGCTGCTCACGGTGGGTAGGCTAATTGAGCGCAAGGGGGTTGCCAACTATGTCGCCTATACTCTCCCCCAAATTGTGGCGCAAAACCCTGATGTCTGCCACCTCGTCATCGGTGATGGGCCACACCAGAAGGCTATCGCCCAGCGCATCGCCGAGCGGGGGCTAGGCAACCACGTGGTGATGCTAGGGCAGGTGGACGATGCCACCCTCAAGGCCGCCTACCACCGCGCCGACCTGTTCATCATGCCCAACATCCCCGTGCCTAACGATGTCGAGGGCTTTGGGCTGGTGGCTTTGGAGGCGGCGGCGAGTGGCACCTATGTAGTCGCCAGCCAACTGGACGGTATCCCTGACGCAATCGTGGATGGGCAGAACGGCACGTTGGTAAATGGCAACGCCGCTAAGTTCGCTGCCACTGTGCTAGACTTGCTAGCCGATGAGCAGCATCTCAGCCAGCGGGGACAGCAAGCCCACGATTACGTCGCCGCCCACTTCGATTGGCGCATCATCGCCCAACGCTATCTCGAGTCGTTCAACCAAGTAATCGCACGCAAAAGGATAAGGCATCAAGGATGAGGCATGAGCATTGGATTGGCGTAACAAGAATACTGATAACCAAAGCAGCCCGCGCCCTGCTTACTGTGGGCATTGCCATCGCATGGCTCATTACTCAAACCTCAAACCTCAAACCTCAAACCTCAACCCCCCCCCGACGGGGCCTGCTGCGGGCTTTGCATCGGGCGCGGAAGCGGCGCAAGGTGCGGGTCGCCCTGCTGGGCTGGTATGGTTCGCCCAATGTCGGTGACGAGGCGGTGCTAGCCAGCATTCTGCATCTCTTGCGGCAGGATCAGGACATCAGCATCACCATCATGTCCACCAACCCAAGCGTTACTGGCGCGGCGCACCCAGAGTTCCGCTCGGTAGACCGTTCGCTGCTCAAGCTGCAAAGCTGGCGCACGCTGATGACCTCGAAGGCGTTGATATTGGGCGGCGGCGGACTGTTGCAGGATAACAGCAGCGTCTACAATATGCCCTCGTTCGTCACCTACATCCTGCTGGCGCGGCTGTTTGGCAAGAAGGTGATGCTGTGGGGGCTGGGGGCCGAGCCGCTGAAAACATCGCTGGGCCGCTGGTTCGCCCGCCGTGCGGTGGGGATGAGCCACATCGTCACCCTACGCGACGAGCTATCCCGCGAAATCTTGCTCCAAGCCCACACCAACGAGCGCAAGCTGCGCGTCACTACCGACCCCGCCCTGCTGCTCCCCCCTGCTCCCCCCGCCGAAGCCGTCGCGATTTTGGCCGAAGTGCAGCCAGCCAACGTTGATGAAATCCAATCTAAAATCCAAAATCTAAAATCTAAAATCCCGCTGGTCGCCTTCTGCCTCCGCAAGATACCCGACGACCAGCCGGGGATGCACCTACGCTACTTCCTATCGGTAAGCATGAGGGAGCGGCTCAGTCGGATGTCGCCCCGTTCGCGGGGACGCAACGC
>JBBSEE010000027.1:0-12090 GCA_038239995.1 Chloroflexia bacterium
CGCTGGTCACGCCCACTGGCGGCGGCCAAACCTACTCCGATGTGCCACCCTCCAATGTGTTCTACCTATTTGTCGAGACCGCCCACGCCAAGAACGTGGTCAATGGCTTCCCCGACGGCACCTTCCGCCCCAACGCCAACATCCAGCGCGACCAAATGTGCCAGATTGTGTACAAGGGAGTAACCACCCCGTAGGTAGGTTTGAGGTTTGAGTGGGGGTGCATCTTGCGGGGTGCGCCCCATCTTGCGGGGATAACGGGTGTAGGGGCGCAATTCATTGCGCCCAGCCGACGCGCATCTGTACCGGGGGAGACCAGCCAGCGGATTAGGTTCAGCGGAGCAGCGGAAAAGCGGAGGGCGACGGGCCGCATCGCTTCCACCCCGCCGCAATCCAAAATCCAAAGTCGCTTGACGTAGGGGCGGGTTGCACTCGCCCAGCCGACGCACACCAACGCGCATCGTAACCGGGCCGCTTGCCCCGCATTAACGCTGTCCGTTTGTCCGATTTCGAGTCCGCTGGCTGCTTTTCATGTCCGATAAGCGCAATAGCTGGTCGGCATCTCTCCCCCAACCCCCGCTGGGGGCTTTACTTTGGTGGCTGATCGGCATCTCTCCCCCAAACCCCCGCTGGCCGCTTTTCACTGCTGGCCCGCTTGTTTGTCGGTGGGGCGCAGTGGGGCGGGGGCGGTGAGAGCGGGGGTGGGGGTGGACAAGTCGAGCGGCGCGGTGTCGGTGAAGGTGTCGTCGTAGACTTGCCACGTGCCTTTGTTCAGGTTGCTATTCTGGTTATCCCCCCCGCCGCTGCCCACCATTACGTATATCTTCTTGTGCAGGTCAATCCACAGCATTCTCCCATGTTGGAAGTTCTCCACCACCTCGTTGAGCGGTATCTCGTAGGCATCGGTGGCGTAGCCGAGCGTGGCCCCCAGTTGATGCTCGTTCCAGACCTTGCCGAAGCCGCGCACGGGGATGTGCAGGGTATCGTTGGGAGGGGTGGCAATCGGGGTCGGCTCACTCTGGCCCTGCTCCCACGTTTCGGGGTAAATCTCGTATTGCTGCTTACCGTTCAGTTGGTCGTGGAAGACGTAGATGAGGCGATGGGTGCTATCCCAAATCATCTGTCCATGCTGATAATTGAGTAGCGTGCCGGTGATGGGCATCTCGGTATCCATCGCGCAGCCTAGCGATGCGCTCACCTCGCCATGTTCTCGGTACAGCTTGCCGAAGCCGCGCACTGGGGTTAGAGGGCAGGCCGGGGTGGCGGTCGGCGACAGGGTCAATGTCGGCGACGGCGTGCTGGAGGGGGTGGGCGTGCTGCTGGGTGGTGGGGCGGTCGCAGTGGGCGGGGGCGGCGTGTCGGTGGGTGGGGCCGGGGTGCCTGTAGGCGGCACAGGCGTATGGGTGGGGGCGACGGGGCGCGGGGTGTCGGTGGGCGCAGGCGTATTGGTCGCCCCTTGGGCCACAACTACGGAGGGGGGATTAGGTGGCGGCGCAGGGGTCACGGTGGCATCCCCATTCAACAGCATTGGCGTGGCGGTCATCAGCGGGTTGGGGGTGTCGCTCGGCAGTGGGGTGGGGGTCAAGACCACCGCTTGGGTGACGATGGTGGGGGTGGCAGTGCCAATTCCCCCCAGCGGCGCGGGTTTGAGGAACTGATTGTAGGCGAAATTGAGGCTCACCGCCAGCAACAGGGCAACCGCCAGCAGGCCCGCGACCTTCAACGCTTGGCTGAACAGGCTGATGGGGGTGACTGGTTGGCGCACCGAGCCAGTGTTGGTGCGCTGGCTGAGGGTGGAGGCGCGGGTGGCGGCGCGTAGCTCACGCACATCATGGGCACCGGACAGCCGATGCACCTCGTTCAGCACATTGCGGCGCAGGTCTGCTGGGGGGGTGGGTTGGGGCAGGGTCTCGAACTCGTTGCTGATGCGCCGATACTCGCGCAGCATCGCTGCCGCCTCCGGCGAACTCTGGAGGCAATCTTCGACTAGTTGACGCTCCTCTGGGGTGGCATCGCCGTCGTAGTAAGCCGAGATGAGCGGCCCGATGTCGCCGCAGTTCATGATGAATACCTCGTTTCTTCGCCGTACAGTTTGCGGAACTCCTCGCGGGCACGGAACAGAATGGATTTGACCGCCCCGCGCGATACCTGCATCACATCGGCGATTTCGTCGCACGATAGACCTTGGTATTCCTTCAGCACGAGGGCCATGCGGTTGCGGGCACTCATCTGGCGCAATGTACCCTGTACCTGTTTGCTCGTCTCTTGCTGCATATAACTGTCTTCGGGGTCGCCGCCGCGGTCGTGGCTGGCGGGTTCGGCCACCCCTTCGCCCCGCTCCCGCTCATGCTCCCACGGCAGCCAGCTAATCAGGCGGCGGCGGCGAAGCAGGTCCAGACAGGTGTTGGAGGCGATACGGTGCAGCCATGCGGATAGGTTTAGCTCCTGCTCTGGGCTGAGGCGGGGCAGGGCTTGATATGCTTTGATGAAGGTCTCTTGGGTCAAGTCGAAGGCATCTTCAGGGTTGCCCATCATGCGGTAGACATAGGCATAGATACGCCGTTCGTAGCGTTGGTAAATCGCCTCGAAGGCCGCTTCTTCCCCGCGCCGGGCGCGTTCGACCCACGCCGACTCGTCTAGGGCCACTGCGTATCCTTTCGCCATCAACCGCGCAACCCTCCCTTCTGCCTTGTGTAACGGATGAGGGGGGTTGAGGTTGCGGACTTTCAAGTGGTTGGCTACGGTGCTACTGACTTAGTATAGCATTTGCTTGCGTGGTTAGGCAATTTTGGGGCGGGTGGTCAATTCCACTAGCTCCTTGATTTATGGCCCAATCGGTTGACAGGGGGCTGGACTTGCCCTATACTGGCAGGGATAGCACCAGATTATTGCAGCAGAAAGGAACCCCGATGAGCCACCTGAACGGCGCACACGCGCCCAACGCCCCCTTTACCGAAGCGGATTGGAGCAACCTGCACGCGGGCGGCTTCAAGACTCTGAAGCTGCTCTGGCCCGACCACAAGCGGGCGGATATGGTCAAAGCCGCCAGCCTCGGCGTGGAACAGTTCATCATCCGAATGCCAGAGGGCAAACCGAACGGCTACGAGGTCTACTTCACCGACGCGCAGGCGATTATCAACGAGTTCGGCAGCGACATCATCATCGAATTGGGCAACGAGCCGAACCTGTCTACCGCCCCCGACCTCGCCCCCGCCGCCACCCGCGCCGCCGCCCACCACAAGTCGGACACTTGCTACCAGCACCGCTTCTTCATCCTCGATGCCCTCGGCAAAATCAAGCAGGCTAGCCCGCACACCAAAGTCATCAGCCCCGGCCTGTTCAGCGACCCCGGCTCCGACTATCAATGGGACGGCATTGACCTAGAGTGGCTGTTCACTGAGCCGCGCCTGTATGAGAGCTACGCCCAATGCGATGGCATCGGTGTACACGTCTATCATTATACCGACTGGCAGCCCATCCTCGACAAAATCTGGCACTATCATATCCTCTACCCCGGCAAGCCGCTGTACGTGACCGAATATGGCATTGACGACCCCCTGCTGGGCCAGCCCAACCGTGACGCGGGCAACGCGGAGAAGGCCCGCCGCTACGCCGACCTGCTACGCCAGTGCGCCAACCCCGCCCGTAGCTACATTGACAGCCTCTGCCTCTTCATCCTCGGCGGCACCCCTGACTTCGACCACTACCACATCGGCTCCGCCGTTAGTGCGCTGGCCGGGGTAGTATAACGCCCCTCCCATCGGGAAGGGCTGGGGGTGGGCGATTTGCCGCAATTGTCAACTACTTTACACCATCCCGCACCGATCTGATGTATAATCTGCTAGGTGCAGGGATTAGCCCACCTGCGCTGCAACAAATCAGCCCTTGCCAGCGTATCATATGCTGGAAGTGGCCGTGTACTTTCGACCGATTAAACAAAGGGAGCAACTAAGGAAAGGATACCCAAGACTATGAGCAAGCAATCGCTACAGGATGCCCTTACGCGGGCAATTGACGACAACGATTTCCGCAGCCAACTAGCCAACAACCCCGACTCCGCCCTGTCCAGCTACGACCTGACCGCCGACGAGCGCACCGCCCTGATGTCTGCCGAAGCGGGCCAACTAGAGCAGCACCTCGGCCCCCTCGACGAGCGCACCAGCAAGTCGATACTACCGCTAGGTCCGGGGTGGACAATAGGAGGCGATAGTAGCAGTGGGGGTTCAATTGATGGTCCAGGCTGGACCATAGGAGGCAACTAGTCTAATCCATTCTTCTGGGGGGCGAGTAGGTATGTCTACTCGCCCCCTTGTGACTTCTGCACCTAAAATTACCATTAAGGTACAATTTAACGGAAAAGTGGATAAACTACTTGACAGCAGCTATGGTTAGTGCTATCATAACTCGCGGAAGGTCCAACGCTATTAACTAAAAACCTCATAGTGAAAGGAGACAAGGCAATGCTCAGGATTATCAGGATGTTCGCCTCTATCTTCAGCGGGCGGATAGTAGCTTCGGCACAGCCTTTTAGTCCCGGCTGGGGTGTTGGTGGCGATAGCACGGGCGGGGGCGGTACCGATGGCCCCGGTTGGAACGTCGGGGGTGTTTAGCCCAATCCATACTTGGTGAGGGCGAGTAGGCATTCCTACTTGCCCCTCTTTGTGTCTGCTACACCTAAAGGTACCATTAAGGTACAATTTACACGATGATATAGGCGCGAGTGCCAGTCACTTGCGCTTTTTGCTGCCCCACTGATAGTCACTAACCATACCGTAATGCAAGCCGCGCCGATTTTATGCTATAATGCGACAGAAACTTGTGTATCTGTGGGTTGGCCGAGGAGTGCAAAGTGGAGTGTCCCAATTGCCATTTTAATAATCCGGCGGGGATGAAGTTCTGCGGCGAATGCGGCACGCGACTGCCTACCGTGCTGCCGCCGCAGGATGAGCGCAAGATTGTCACCGCCCTGTTTGGCGATGTCTCCGGCTTCACCGCCCTATCTGAGAACCTCGACCCCGAAGAGGTGAAGGAGATAATGAGCAGTTGCCTCGGCCAGCTTGCCCAAGTGGTGGTCAAGTTCGGGGGCACGGTGGATAAGTTTGGCGGCGACAGTATCTTCGCCTATTTCGGCTACCCCACCGCCCATGAGGACGACCCCGAACGCGCGGTGCGGGCCGCATTGGTGATGCAAGAGAGTATGGCCGATTTCAACCGCCAGTTGGATGCTCAGCGTGGCCTCCGCTTGCAGATGCGTATCGGCCTCAACACCGGCCTTGTGCTGGCTGGGCAGCTAGGTTCGCCGGACGGCCACCAAGAGCAGACCATCATGGGCGATACGGTGAACACCGCCAGCCGCTTGCAAACCATTGCCACGCCGGGGCGGGTAGTGGTGAGTGAGAGTACCTACCGCGCCACCCGCCATGCCTTCGAGTTCAACACCCTTGCGCCCGCGACGGTGAAGGGCAAGCACGAGCCGGTGCAACCCTACGAGGTAATCGGCATCCGCAGCGAACGGGGTAGCATTCGCGGCCTCGGCGAACAGCAGATGTCCGCTCCCCTGATTGGCCGCGCCACCGAGATGCAAGAGCTAACCGCCGCCTATGAGCAGGTAGTCGCCCAACGCCAGCCGGTGCTAGCGACTCTATGGGGGATGGCTGGGGGGGGCAAGAGCCGCCTCGTCGCCGAGTTCCAATCGCAATGGCAGCAATCCACCAATCCGCCCATCTTCATGCGCGGACGCTGCCTCCCCTTCGGGCAGGGCAGCATCACCTACTGGCCGCTGGGCGAGATGCTGAAGCATGAGTGTGGCATCCTCGACAATGAGCCGCTGGCCGCGGCCCAGACCAAGCTGCTAACTAGGCTGCGGACCCTGTTGCTGGCTGCTAGCGGGGCGGCTCCTGAGCGCGAGGTGGCGGAGATTGCCGACCTATTGGGGGCGACGCTAGGCTGGAGCTTTGCCGACAGCAGCGTGGCGGCCCTGAGCGGGGCTAGTAGGCGCGAGGCGTTGGCATGGGCATGGCGACGCTTCTTCTCCCTCAAAGCGGCTGCCGCCCCCCTTGTGCTGTTCTTTGAGGATATTCACTGGGCCGATGACCAACTGCTTGACTTCCTCGAAGATATGGTGGCGCGGATGAGCGACGTTCCCGCCCTGCTTATCTGCGCCAGCCGCCCCGAACTACGCGAACGCCGTGCCAATTGGGGCAGCAACTGTAACGGTATCAACATTGACCTCCAACCTTTGACCGCGAGCGAAAGCCTGCTGCTGGTCAACTCGCTACTGGTGGTGGATAAGCTGCCCGATAGCGTGCGTGACCTGATTATCGCACGGGCCGAGGGCAACCCCTTCTATGTCGAGGAGGTGATTCGTTCCCTGTATGAGGGGGGACTGATTCAGCGACAGGCTAACCACTGGGTGGCGGTCGCGGACATCGAGAATCGGGCGATTATCCCCGACAACGTGCAGGCCTTGCTAAATGCCCGCATCGATAACCTGATGCCCCCAGAGCAGAAGCGGGTGTTGCAGGATGCGGCGGTAGTGGGGCGCGAGTTTTGGCAAGGGGCAGTGACCAGCATACTGGATGGGCAGTTGCCCGCGTCCGCGGTCGCCCAGCACCTTGATGGGTTGGTGCAGAAGCAACTGGTGGTCCTCGCCGCGCAGTCCGACTTTGCCGGTGAATACGAGTATAGCTTCCGCCATGTGCTGACCCACGATGTGGCCTACCAGATGCTCCCCCATGCCAGCCGCAGCCACAAGCACCGTCGCGCCGCCGAGTGGCTGGAGCGGGCGGCGGGAGACCGCATCGAAGAATACGTGGAGCGTATCGCCTACCACTACGAGCAGGCAATGCAGCTTGAGACCAGCGCGGCGGCCCGGCCGGGTCATCATGACAGCGCGGACCAGCTTCGCGACAAAGCACGGCTCTATCTGAAGATGGCTGGTGATAAGAATATGGCTCTTCAAGATTTCCGTAAGGCGGAACGTTTTTATGCTAATGCGCTTGATATTGCTAAACAAGACCTTGGTCCTGAAGATAATCTAAACTTGATTGTCAGCCATGCTAATGCAACCTTTTTTCTGGGGAATTATGATGAGGCGGCGCGGCAATTGAGTTACGTGATGTCTGAAGCGCAGTCTTTGTCGGATAATAAACTTCTTACTGAGGCAATGCGCCAATTGGGTGAAGTGAATAGACAGCGCGGCCAGATTGACGAGGCCCTGTATCTTTACCATCAGTTGCTGCCCATGTATCATGAATTGGCTGACCTTAGAGGTGAAGCATATGCGGCTTCGAGACTAGCTCTCCTACATCTTTATAAACAGAACTTGGTGGAAGCAAATAGCTTTGCCCAGCGTGCCAATAGGCTGGCTTCAGCTAGCAAAGACCGGGCGGTTCAGATTCAGGCGATGCAGCTACTAACCGCTATCTATAGTGATGTACACGGTGATTATCTCAGTGCTGAACGAACTGGACGTGAGCTACTCTCCCTACTTGTCGAAGCAAATGATCGAATGCAGATGTGTAATCTAATGGTCAATCTCGCGCTTGTGTGTGCTTACTTGAGTAAATACGAGGATAGTGTAGCCATCAGTCGGCAGGCGATCGAAACATCTTTGGATATAGGCTACAAACTCGTGGTCATGCGGGCTAGCAACACCCTCGCCCACGCCCTGCTCGCCCTCGGCCAGCCGGATGAAGCGATAAAGCATTTGCGGCACGCGCTAGAGATCAGCGTGGCGTTGGGGGAGCGTGAGGTGCTGCCGGAGATACGGCGGGGGCTGGCGGAGGCCCACCTCGCGCAAGGCGAACTTGACGCGGCTTTGGAGCAAGCGAACGCGGCGGTGGCAGCGGTGATGCCGGAGGATGTATACTCGCAAGCCACCACCCAGCGCACCCTTGGCATGACCCTAGCCGCGCAGGGGCGTAACAATGAGGCGGAGACAGCCTTCGGTCGTAGCATCGCCCTACTGGAAGGCACCGCCTACTTGCCCGTCCTCGCCGCCACCTGCGAACGCTACGCTGCCTTCCTGTCGGCGCAAGGGCGGGACGATGAGGCGGCCACCCTGAGCGAACGTGCCGCCGAACTGCGCCGCCGCATCGCTACCCCCCGCGCCGAGGGGGAGGCCGACTATCTGCTCGACGATTTGGCTGGGGGCGACCCGGCCACCGCTAGCCCGAACTGAAGGGGATGCTAAGTTGTCTATCCGTCTACGCCTAGTTTTGCTCTACAGCGGCTTGTTGACCCTGATTATCGCCGCGCTATGTATCCTCATCTTCGCCTTCTACGCCAAGAACCTGTCGGATAGCGTCACCGACAACCTGTACACCCGTGTGCAGCAGGTGGTACGCAGCAGCGTGCCGGGGCGCAACATCTTCGGCGAACTGACCGTTGACCTACCCACCGCTGATGCGTTCAGTAGCGGCTCGGTCTACGTCGAGGTGCTGGACACTAGCGGGCGAGTCTCGCTCTTGTCCAGCAACCTACACAACATCCCGCTGCCGACTAGCGATGCGGCTTATCTCGCCGCCCGCGATGATGGCAAGGAGACGATGAGCGAGCAACAGAGCAGCGAGGGGGCAACCCTGCGGACGTTGACCAGTCCACTTCGCCCCTCGTTTGCGGGTGGGCAAATCGTGGCAGTGATAGTTGTAGCCCAATCGCTGGAGCCGATGAAGGCGGACTTGCAACGCTTGGTGCAGATATTGTTCGCCAGTGGGGTGTTCGCGGTGGTGCTGTCGGTGTTGCTCGGCTGGATGATGACTCGCCGCGCCCTCGGTCCCATCGCCGCCGTGACCGACACCGCTCACAACATCGAAGTGTCTCAAGACCTAAGCCAGCGCATCCCTGAACGCAAGGTCAACGATGAGATTGGGCAGCTTACCGATACCTTCAATCGGATGCTGTCCCGCTTGCAGAGCGCGTTCGGTTTCCAGCAACGCTTCGTTGCCGACTCGTCGCATGAGCTACGCACCCCCTTGACCGTGATTAAGGGCAACGCCGCCCTGCTTCGCCGCCTCGACGACCCAGTGGAGCGCGAGGAAGCCTTGCGGGCAATCGAAAATGAGGCCACCCGTATGGGCCGCATCGTGGACGACCTGCTGCTGCTGGCCCAACTGGACAATCCTACCGCCACGGCGGTGCAGGATAGCGGCAAGCTGAAGCGCACGGTGGAGCTTGACACCCTGCTGCTCGATGTGTTCAAGCAGGCGAAAGTGATGGCCGGGCCGCGCACGGTCAGCCTCGGCCATGAGGATACCGCCACGGTGATGGGCGACCCCGACCAACTGAAGCAGCTACTACTCAATCTGGTGGATAATGCGGTAAAATACACCCCAGAGCATGGCATCATCACCCTCAGCCTGTTCCGCGAGGAGGGTTGGGCGATAGTGGATGTGGCCGACACGGGGGTGGGCATCAGCAGCGAGGACTTGCCGCACATCTGGGAGCGGTTCTATCGGGTGGACAAGGTGCGTAGCCGCGAGGCGGGTGGGACTGGCCTCGGCCTCTCCATTGTCCGCAGTATCGCCGCCGCACATGGGGGCACAGTGGCAGCTTACAGCCAACTGGGGCAGGGCAGCGTGTTCCGCGTCTGGTTGCCACTGGCCCTATCGCTGAACGGCCCGACCCCGCTGCTTACCGCGGACGATATGTCCACATGGCAGGAAATTGCCACGCCAGTGGGCGCAACTACAAATCGCGCATCGAGCGCAGATATGCGAGGATAGCAACTATGGGGCAGACCACGAAGGACAAGGGGCGCATCAAGGTGATGATTGTGGACGACCACGCGGTGGTGCGACAGGGGCTGCGCGGCTTCTTGGAGCTACAGCCCAACATCGAGGTGGTGGGCGAGGCGGTGGATGGGATGGACGCGGTGGAGAAAGCCCAGAGCCTACGTCCCAACATCGTGCTGATGGACTTGAAGATGCCACGCATGGATGGGGTACAGGCCACGCGGGCGATTCGCTCGGCCCTGCCCTCAGTGCAGGTGGTGGTGCTGACCAGCTTCAGCGAGGATGAGGATGTGTTCGCTTCGATAAAGGCGGGGGCAGCGGGCTATCTGATGAAGGACATCCAGCCCTCCGCCCTTGCCGCCGCCATCGAGAAGGTGGCGCGGGGCGAACCGACCCTCCACCCCGAAATCGCCCGCAAGATTATGCAGGAGCTTGGCACCCC
Source organism: Chloroflexia bacterium (assembly GCA_038239995.1). GTDB lineage: Bacteria > Chloroflexota > Chloroflexia > QHBQ01 > QHBQ01 > QHBQ01. The sequence continues at coordinate 10,174 of JBBSEE010000027.1, forward strand.
GCCCCAGCAGCAGGCGGCGCGGCAGAAGGGCAGCAAGGAGCTTGACCCCGGCCTCACTGAGCGCGAGATTGAGGTGCTACGCCTTATCGCACGGGGGCGCAGCAACCGCGAAATTGCCGACGAACTGGTCCTATCCGAGAAGACGGTCAAGACCCATGTGAGCAACATCTTGCAGAAACTGCACCTCTCCGACCGCACCAAAGCCGCCCTCTACGCCGTGCGCCGCCGCTTGGTGGATGTGGACAAGGATGAGGGGTAAGCACACACTCGCGTGCCACCAACTACCGCCAACGGATTGAAAAACGGATAAACGGATGGGCCTACGTAGGGCGCGGATTGATCGCGCCTCTGTCGACGCGCACCAAAATAGAGGAACACTATTCGATAAGGCTGCGCCCGGTCATCTCCGGCGGCGGGGACAGGCCGATAATGTCGAGCAGGGTGGGGGCGACATCGGCGAGGCGGCCCCCATCGCGCAGGGTCGCCCCCTTCAGCAGCGGGTCGTCGCTGACGATGATGAACGGCACTGGGTTAGTGGTGTGCGCGGTCATCGGCTGGCCGCTGGCGTAGTCTATCTCCATCTCCGCATTGCCATGGTCTGCCGTGACCACCACCAGTCCCCCGCGCGGCAAGGTCGCCTCAATCACTCGCCCTATACACTCGTCAGTAACTAGCACCGCCTGCTCTGCCGCCTCCAGCACGCCAGTATGCCCCACCATGTCGGGGTTGGCGTAGTTGACCACACAGAAGTCATACTCGCCCCCCGCTATCTTCGCCACCAGCAGGTCGGTGACTTCGCGGGCACTCATCTGCGGCTGCAAGTCGTAGGTTGCCACCTTGGGGGAGGCGACTAGCTGGCGGTCTTCGCCCGCAAATGGCTGTTCGCGCCCACCGTTGATGAAGAAGGTGACGTGGGCGTACTTCTCGGTCTCGGCGGTATGGAATTGGCGCAGGCCTGCCGCGCTAATCACCTCGGCAAGGGGATGCTGCACATCGCTGGCGGGGAAGGCGACGTTGACCGGCAAGCCCTTCTCGTACTCAGTCATAGTCACATAGTACAGGTTCGACAACACCTTGGCGTTGGTGAGGCCGGTTTCGGCGGGGGTGACAATCGCGCGGGTAAGCTCGCGGCCTCGGTCGGTACGGAAGTTGTAGAAGATGACCGCATCGCCGCTCTGTAGCTGCATATCGGGGGCGGCTTGGGTGGTGCCGTCGGGGGCGATAATCGTGGGCAGTACGAACTCATCGTTCACCTCTGCGGCGTAGCTGCGGCTGATTGCTTCCTGTGGGGTGGGCGCGACCTTGCCCCTGCCATGCACAATTGCATCGTAAGCCTGCTGGATGCGCTCCCAGCGGTTGTCCCTATCCATCGCATAGTAGCGGCCCGACACGGTGCTGACCGTAGCCGCGCCAATATCGGCCAGCGTCGCCATCACCTGTTCGACGAAGCCGAGGCTACTCTGCGGGGGGGTATCGCGGCCATCGAGGAAGAAGTGGTGGCGCACTCGCTTGCCCACCCCTTCGCGCTCTGCCAGCCGCGCAAGGGCGAACAGATGCTGCCAGTGGCTATGCACCCCACCCGGCCCCAGCAACCCCATAATATGCAGCCGCGCATCATTATTGTGGGCGTGGGCGCAGGCAGCCCGCAGCGTCTCGTTGGTGTAGAAGTCGCCGTCGGCAATCGCCTTGTCAATGCGGGTGATGTCTTGGTAGACCACGAACCCCGCCCCGATGTTCAGGTGGCCGACCTCGCTGTTGCCCTGCTGCCCCTGCGGTAGGCCCACGTCTAGCCCGCTCGCCCCCAACTCAGTGTGGGGATACTCTTGCCAGATGCGGCTCATCACCGGCGGCTGGCTGAGGGCGATGGCGTTGCCTTCAGGGTTAGGGTTGATGCCCCAACCGTCTATCACTATCAAC
>JBBSEE010000028.1:0-11763 GCA_038239995.1 Chloroflexia bacterium
CACTACCAAGTCGCTGAATTGCGTCCGCGTCATCGGCTGGTCGGTTAGGATGGTGCGGGCGATTTCAAGGATGGCGGCGACATCCTCGGCAGTCACGCCATAATAGTCTAGCCAACCCGCCGGATACCGACGGGTGCGGGTGGCGCGGGTAGCAGCGACATGGAGGGGGATGTCGGCGGCGGGCACGAGATGCAGCGTGCCGCGCATCGCCCATAGCTTGACTAGGGTGCGCTGCGTCCACAGGGCCGCCGCCACATCGGTGGGTGTGACCTCGGCCACCCGCGCCGATAGAGCCAGCCCCGCTGCGGACATCACTTGCGCCTGCAACCCGCAGATGCGGCTCACCACCGCCAGCATTTGGTCGTGGGGCGCGGGTTGGTCGAGGTGTTGCTGGGCTAGCCGCCACGCAAGCACCTGCGGCCAAGTAAGGTTGATGTCGGTCATCGCCCTGCTCCTGTGTTGCAAGGTAGGTCGTGGGCCACCCGCCCTACGCCAGTGTTGCCTACGATGCTGATACTTTACCCGATTGGGCTAGGGCGTGTCAATGGTGCAGCTATCTGATATAATAGGGGGTAGAAGTTACGCAGTTGGCGGACATCCCCACCCCATTTGGTAGAGGCCGCCGCCCGCCCTGCCCCATCGCGAACTCTATAAAAAGAAGGGGAGACTCGCGGGGGTCTGGGGGGCTGAACCCCAGCGGCTGACCCCTCACTATGCTAATTGCCACTTTCGCTGGCGACGAGACCCGCTTACGATTAGCCAACCCATGCTTCCGCAGTTGGGGGTCTACCCCCCAAACCCCCGCGAGTTTTCTCCCCCTTGCGGTGGGGGGCGGGGGTGGAGCGGTGGGTTGCCCTCGCCCTGTTCAACTGCGTAACTCCTAAGAGGTATAACCAACAACCCCTCAAGAGTTCAGCACCACAACAAAACCGGCAGTCGCCAGATATGGGCGGCTGCCGGTTGTCATTATGTTTGGTGGTGATGTAAATCGGGCCGGGGCGAGCGCAGCCCGCCCCTACGTAAATACGCCATCAGCCCGACGAATTGGTATTATACCCCTCAAACCTCAAACCTCACTTCTGCCGATAGCGGAGGAAGGGGGGGATGTCGAGGTCGTCGTTGTTAGCATTGCCGCCGCTGGGTGGCTGAGGCGATTGTTGCTGCGGCTGCTGATAGGGTGGCGCGGCGGGAGGCGGGTTCTGCGCCGGTTGATTGTTGTAGCGAAGCGGGAGCGGGGCGGGCGCAGGTTGGGGTTGCGGCTGGTTGAATTGCTGATTAAATTGCTGATTGCTGGGTTGCCCGTACTGACCGAGGCCGAGGCTTTGGGCGGTACGGGCGGGCAAGGCCACTGGTCGCCTCATGCTGTCGAAGCCAGTGGCAATCAGGGTTATCTTCACATCCTTGCCCATCTCTGGATTGATGACCGCGCCGAAGATGATGTTCGCCTCTGGGTCGGCGGCCTGCTGGATAATCTCCGCCGCCTCGTACACTTCGAGGATGCCGAGGTCCTCGCCGCCGGTGATGTTGAACAGCACCCCTTTAGCCCCATCAATGCTGATTTCCAGTAGCGGGCTTTCAATCGCGGCGCGGGCGGCCATCACGCAACGGTCGTCGCCACTACCGTGCCCGATTGCCATCAACGCGCTGCCCGCATCGGACATGATGCTCTTCACATCGGCGAAGTCGAGGTTAATCATCCCATGTATGGTAATCAGGTCGCTGATGCCCTGTATGCCTTGACGCAGTATATCGTCGGCGATACGGAAGGCTTCCATCATCGAGGTCTTCTTGTCGGCGATTTGCAGCAGGCGGTCGTTGGGGATGGTAATCAGGGTGTCCACGTGCTGGCGAAACTCGGCGATACCCTCATCCGCGCTGCTCCGCCGCCGCGACCCCTCGAAGGTGAATGGCTTCGTCACCACCCCGACGGTCAACGCGCCCACCTCTTTGGCAATCTGGGCGATGACTGGGGACGCGCCGGTGCCGGTGCCGCCCCCCATACCGGCGGTGATGAACACCATGTCCGCGCCCTTCAGCACGTCGAACAGTTCTTCGCTGCTCTCCTCCGCCGCCTTGGCCCCCACCACGGGGTTGCCACCCGCGCCGAGACCCTTAGTCAGCTTGTCGCCGATGCGTAGTCGCGCTTGGGCTTTGCTGTATATCAACGCCTGCGCGTCGGTGTTGACCGTGATGAAGTCAACCCCCTGCACCCCCGCATCAATCATGCGGTTGATGGCGTTGCTGCCACCCCCGCCCACGCCGATAACCTTAATCTGCGCGAAGTTCTCCAACTCTGGCATCCGCTGCATCCGACTGCTGATGCTCTGCTGATTGCCCATCACTGGCCCGTTGATGGGGTTCGCCATTGGTCGCCTCCTTGCGGCATCGCCGCCGACTTTGATGCTATCCATAACCGTTATCTCACTTTCCGGTTAATTGCCACGTTGGGCGCGTTCCACCTGCCGCCTCATTACGATTGTAGACTATGGCTGATGCTTTGCCTTAATCTGCAATCGGCTCACGGGATGAACTCCCGCAGCCAACCCTTGAACTTTTCGGCTACCTCGTTGCGGTTGGGGCTGGGGGTGTTGGCCTTGACCCGGCGCCGCGCGGGGGTGTGTACCGCGACCTCCGCCGCGTTCCGCATCCCCCATAGCATCAGCCCCACCGCCGTAGATTGCGCGGGGCTGGTCACGCCGCTACCGTTGAAGCGCGACGGTTGTCCTACCCTGACCGGCATTCGCAGCACGTTGCGGGCCACCTCACCAATGCCCGGCAACTGCGCCGTCCCCCCGGTGATGACCACCCCGGCGGGGAGCAGGGCATCGTAGCCACTGCGCTTAATCTCGCGGGCGACGAGGGTGAAGACCTCCTCGACCCGCGCCTGTATCACCTCGCACAGCAACCGCCGCGACACCTGCTCGTTCGCCCCACTGAAATCGGTGACGGTGATACCGTCGCCCGCTTCCGCTTCCTCCTCGTTGGCCCTGACCGCCAGCGGGCCATACTTGAGGTTGGGCTGGGCTTGCCCGTGTTCCAGCTTGAGCGACTCAGCCTGCTCGTAGGGGACGCGCAGCACGATGGATATATCGTTGCTTAGGTGGTTGCCGCCCACCGGCAGGCTCATGGTGTGCCAGATGCTGCCGTCAATGAAGATGGCAATGTCGGTGGTGCCCCCACCGATGTCCACCAAGGCCACGCCCAGCTTCTTCTCCGCGGGGGTAAGGGCGGCTTCGCTGCTGGCGAGCGGCTCCAGCACCAACTCGTCCAGTTCCACCCCCGCGCGTTGTACGCAACGCACCAGATTGTGCAGCGAGGTAGCCGCGCCGGTGACAATATGGGTCTCCACCTCTAGGCGCATCCCCGCCATACCGACGGGGTCGCGCACCCCCTCTTGCCCATCCACAATGAAGGCGCGGGGGATGACGTGTATCACCTCACGCTGGGGGGGGATGTTGATGGCGCGGGCGGCCTCGACCGCCTTCTGCACATCCTCGACCGTAATATCGCGGCCATTGCGCCCCAGCGCGATTACCCCGCGGCTGTTCAGTGAGGAGATATGCGAACCCGCCACCCCCACATACGCGCTGCCAATCTTGCAGCCCGCCAGCCGCTCCGCCTTCTCCAGCGCAAGGGTGATGCTATTCACCACATCGGCCATGTCCACCACTACGCCCTTGCTCAGTCCTCGCGCGGGAGCCACTCCCATCCCCAGCACGTTGACCTGCCCATCGCGGCGCATCTCGCCGACCACGGCGCATACTTTAGTGGTGCCGACATCCAGACCTACTACGGTTTGCTCGACGTTGGTCATGGGCTAGTCGCCCTCCGTTTCCGACCCCACAGTGATCGCGTTATCGGCAACAACTGATTGTAGGATTATACCACAACATCTTGTTATGGGCTAGCGAGTTATCCACCAGTTTTGGCCGATTAGCCATAATGTACCCCTCAGTTAGATAAAGTGCCGCCGAATAATCGCCAGATTGCTAAACATCCTTACCCCGAAGGCGACGATCGCGGCCAGCGACAGGTTCGCACCCAGTCGGTCGCCGAGGTAGGTAATCGCCACCGCCATCAGGGTGTTGAACACAAACCCGCTGATGAACACGCGGTTGTCGTAGCTCTGGTTCAACTCCGCCCGTACCGCCCCCAGCACCGCGTCAATCGCCGCTAGCACCGCCACTGCTGTATATGGTGTCCACTCGGCGGGGATGGTGAGGTCGAATTGCAGGCCAATCACTAGTCCGATGATGAGGCCGAGCAACGGTATCCATAGACTCTTCACTTCTTCTTCTCCGGCAGCATCTGCACCGCAGGTCTATTGGTCGAGCGCAAATCCATCACCGTCCACTTCTTGTCCCCCAACGCCGCCAGCGTGGTGCGGCATATCGCAATCTTGGTCTCAATCTCATCCTTGCCGCCGAAGATGATGCGTTGCCGCGGCGGGGTCAGCACGCTCACGCCGAGGCCGGAGTCGTACTCGATGCTCTGGATAGTCACCCCCGCCGCTGGCAGCAGCATATAGATGCGCTGGGCGGCATCGGCCCCCTCCCGCGCCAGCACCCCGATGTAGCCACCCACCCGATAGTTCGGCCCCCCACTGGTTGCGGTAGCGGTCTGCGTCGCGGTAATAGGCGATGTGGGCAAGGGGTCACGGTCGTATACTACCACAAATCCGTCCAAAGTGGTTGCCAGCCCGCTGATGCTGCCGTCCTCATTCACCAGATACGGCGTGTCGCCCGCCACCCACACGATGCTGGGCCGCTGCTCATCCACCACCACGCGCACGGTGTTGGGCAACTGGGTCTCCACGTGCAGGCTACGCACGTAGGGTGCGCCCCGCAACCGCGCCGCCACCTCATTGGTATCCACCGCAAAGATGTTCAACCCGGCCACCCCCGACAGCCGCGTGGCCTCCTCGCTGCTCATCGCCTTGCTGCCCACCACCTCCACCGCCTGCACCATATAAGCGGTGGAGGTAGCGAACCCCACCACCAACGCGGCCAGCAACCCCAGCAGGGCGAGGGCCACGAACCGGCCACTCCGCAGGTCGTCGCGGAATAGCCGCCAACCGAAGCGAGTGACGCGGCTGCCGCTCCGCTTTGCCCCCACCACGCGGGGCTGCTTATCGGGCGATGCGGATGTTGGCTCGGTCGTCATGTCGCTCCAATGCTAGCTCGATTAGTCGCTCCACCAGTTGGCGGTAACTCAGACCACTCGCCTCCCACAGCTTGGGGTACATACTGATGCGGGTGAAGCCGGGGATGGTGTTGATTTCGTTGATGTACACTTCGCCCGTGCCGCGCTCGATGAAGAAGTCCACCCGCGCCATTCCTGCGCTATCAATCGCGCGGAACGCCTCCACCGCAAGGTCGCGCACCCGCTCGCTGGTGGCCTCGTCAAGCGGCGCGGGGATGATTAGCTGCGAGTTGTCGTCAATATACTTGGCGTTGTAGTCGTAGAACTCGTTGCCCGGCACCACTTCGCCGACCACGCTGGCTTCCGGCTCGTCGTTGCCTAGCACCGCGCACTCCACCTCCCGCGCGTCTACCCCCTGCTCGACGAGGATGCGGCGGTCGTACTGGGCGGCGAACTCGATGCTAGCGGCCAATTCGCCCTCCTCGTGCGCTTTGCTGATGCCCACGCTGCTGCCCATGTTCGCGGGCTTGACGAATAGGGGGTAGCGCAAATCGGTGGCGGCAATCGCCTCTAGCACGAAGGTGGGGTCATCGCGCCAGTCGCTGCGCCTGACCACGATATAGGGGGCGACCGGCAGACCTTTGGCGACAAACACATCCTTCATCGCCCCCTTATCCATGCCCAGCGCGGAGCCGAGGACCCCCGACCCCACGTATGGCACGTCGGCGAGTTCCAGCATCCCCTGCACGGTGCCATCCTCGCCGTATGGCCCGTGCAGCACGGGGAAGTACACGTCAATCGCCTGCTCACGGTGCGCCCCGCTAGGAGTTACCTGCATCAGGGCGTGTCCGTCGCTAGGGCCGAGGGCGAGCGCGGGCTGGGCGGCATCGAGGAAGGCGGGGGACATCGCCCCACTGTTCGCCGCCGCCTGCAACTGCGGCATCGCGTCGGCACCAATCAGCCAGCGGCCCTCCTTGCTGATACCAATCGGCAGCACCTCATATCGCCCCTCGTCCAGCGCGGCGATGATATTCCGCGCCGACTCCAGCGACACCTCATGCTCGGCACTGCGCCCCCCGAAGATGACGGCGACGCGGATTTTCTGGGTTGGTTGTGGTTGGTCGGTCAAGATTTTTCTCCACTTATTTCCGTGAACCAGAACCGCCTTCATAATGAAGATAGTTGGGTGTTTGGTTGAGGAAACGTCTTCATTATGAAGACAGTACAAAACTCAAAACTATCCTTTTTCCCCCACGATTTCCACCTCTAGCTCCAGCCGCACCCCAAACCTGTCGAACACGGTCTGCTGTGCGTAACTAAGGATGTGCTTGACATCGGCGTAGGTGGCCGCGCCGAGGTTCATCAGGAAGTTGGCGTGCTTGGGGCTGAATTGCACGTCGCGGTAGCGATAACCTTTCAGCCCCGCCGCTTCGATGAGGCGGCCTGCCGAGTCGCCCATTGGGTTCTTGAAGGTGCTGCCCGCGGTCTTGCCCGCCGGTTGGCTGGCGATGCGGTCGCGCTGCCACACCTTCATCCTCCCCCCTAGTTCGCCCGCGTTCATCCGCCCTAGCCGCAGCCTTACGCTGGTGACGATGACTGGTGGGGACATCTGCCGCTGCCCTTCGGCCTTCAGCACGCTGTCGCGATAGGCCAGCTTGAACCGCGCGGCGGGCCAATTCTCGCTCTCATCTTCGCGCAGCACTTTGGCGCTGACCAGCACATCGGCGAGTTCGCCGCCGTGCGCCCCCGCGTTGCTGACCACTGCCCCGCCGAGGCTGCCGGGGATGCTGATGCCCCATGTGATGTCGCCCCAGCCTAGCTCCGCCGCCTTGCGACATAGCGACCCCCACAGCGTGCCGCTCTCCACGTACCAGATGCTGGTATCGCCGCCCTCGTCTTCGATGTAGTACCGTTCGGCGCGATTGCGTATCACCAGCCCACGCACCCCGGCATCGGTGAATATCAGGTTAGTGCCGTTGCCAATTACCAGAAACGGTATCGCCGCCCGCCGCGCCGCCCGCACCGCGGCAATCAACTCCGCCTCGCTTGCCACCGCGACGAACAAATCGGCTGGCCCGCCCACCCGCAGCGAGTTGTACTTGCTGAGGGGTTCGTCGCGCCGCACCTTGCGCCCCGTCGCTTGCTCCAATATGGCGGCAAAATCGTTCATCTTTTCAAGGTGCGTAGTCATGATAAGCGTTGATGGGCTTTGGCATTCTCCCTCACCAACCTACCCACATGGAACCCCACAAGGGGGTTTCCCGCGGGGAGAGGCTTTAGGTTGATGCGCTTCGGCCTTTCATTTATCCTTTACCATTTACCATTTACCATTCAAAACTCAGAACTCAGAACTCAGAACTCAGAACTCAAAACTCAGAACTCAAAACTATCTTCTCCCCCACCGTCCAAACGTCGCCCGCGCCCATAGTGAGCAGCACATCGCCGGGGCGGAGGATGGCGGCAAGGTCGCGGGCGGCCTCGTCGAGTGCGCCGACATAGCGCATCGCGGGGTGGTGGCTGGCGGCCACGAGGTCGCGGGCGTGAACCTTGCCCTCATCCCGCTCCCGCGCGGCGTAGATGTCGGCTATCAGCACCGCATCGGCATCGGCGAAGGCTTGGGCGAAATCGGGCAGCAGGGTGATGGTGCGGCTGTAGGTATGCGGCTGGAACAGGGCCACGATGCGCCGTTCGCCGTATCGCCGCCGCGCCGCCCGCAGAGTAGCGACAATCTCGGTGGGATGGTGGGCATAGTCGTCCACCACTGTGACCCCGTTGGCCTCACCCTTGACCTGAAAGCGACGCTCCGCTCCGCGAAAGTCGGCCAACGCCGCCCCCGCGCTGGCCGGTGACACCCCCGCGTAGCAGCAGGCGGCTAGCGCGACGCAGGCGTTCTGGATGTTGTGTTCACCCGGCAAGGCAAGGCTGAACTCGCCAACAAGGTGGTGATTGTGCCACACGAGGTAGTCGCTGCCGCCCGCTGCATTCGCCCCCGCATCGGCCACCCGCCAGTGTGCGTCCTCCGCGAAGCCATAGCTGACGAGGCGATAATCGTGCGGGGCAGCGTCTAGCGCGGCCATCAATGCCACCGCCTCAGTATCGTCGGCGCAGAGCAGCAACGCGCCGTCCGCCACGGTGTTCTGAGCGTAACGCTGGAACGCGCCGCGTATCGCCGCCATATCCGCATAGAAGTCCAAGTGGTCGGCCTCGATGTTGGTAATCACGCTGATGTAGGGGCGCAGTTGCAGGAAGGAGCCATCGTACTCATCCGCCTCGGCGACGATATACTCGCCCGCCCCCAGCCGCCCGTTGCGGCCCAAGTTCTGCACCACGCCGCCGACGAGGAAGGTAGGGTCAGCCCCCGCCGCGCTCATCGCGTAGGCAATCATCGCGGTGGTGGTGGTTTTACCGTGCGTGCCCGCGACTGCGATGCCTTTGCCCGCGTTCATCAGTTGGCCTAGCAACTCGGCCCGCTTGATGAGCGGTATCTCACTCGCCCGCGCCGCTTGCAGTTCGGGGTTGTCCTCCTTCACGGCGGCGGTCAGCACGATGAGGTTGGGGTGATTATCGGCGATATTCTCCGCCCGCTGGCCTACGCTGAAGCGCATCCCCCGCGCCGCTAGTTCCTCGGTTAGCCGCGAGGCGTGCGCGTCCGAGCCGCTTACCTGCACCCCCTTATCGAGCAGCACGTGGGCCAACGCGCTCATCCCAATCCCGCCCACGCCGATGAAATGCACCCGTTGGGGAATGACGAGTGATGCGGCATGAGGCATGAGTTGTGGGTGGTCGCTGGTCATTTATGCTGTCAATTCGGGTTACGCATGATTGTTGGTTGTGATGAGCATTATGGGCTTCGGCATTCTCCCTCACCAAACCTACCCACATGGAACCCCACAAGGGGGTTTCCCGCGGGGAGAGGCTTTAGGTTGGTGCGCTTCGGCCTTGCATTTACCATTTACCATTTACCATTCATGCCTGATGCCTCATGCCTCATGGCTGCCTATGCGCTGGCACGGGAGACGCGGGTGAGGGCGTAGAGCAGTATCAGGATGATGAACGCGGCAATCGCCCATGGATACCATGTGCTGAGGAAGTTGCTGATGGGCAGCCCCGCGATGTTCACCTCCACTGGCGGCACAGTAATCTGCGGCGTGCTGGCCGAGACCCCGTTGGGAGCAGGGTTGCCCTTCTTGGCCTGATAGTTCACCCAATAGTCGAGCAACTTGGAGAGGATGATGGTGAAGGCGATCCCGCCAAAGAGGAAGCCGCCCAGCCGCCCAAAGAAGGTCAAGTTGCCGCGTGTGCCAATCGCCTTGCCAATCGCGTAGGCGGTTAGTGCCAAGAAGAAGAACAACACCAGCATAATCAGCGGCACGTTGTTGGGGTCTTCGAGGAAGCCGGGCGGGGGCTTAGGAGGCGGTGTTGATTCGTTAGCTAGGGCTGGGCCGAGTTGCCGTGCGACATTCACCAGTTTCTCCAACACATTGGGCACCTGCGGCTGTATCGCGTCGGCGATGATAATCGCGAAGATGAGGCCGACCACGAAAATCGCCATCTCGCGCCAGCCGCGCCGCCAGCCCAGCACCGCGCCGAGGACGATGATGGGCACTAGCAACTGCCACTGTTCGATGTTGACCACTACTGGTTGCATCGTATCCCTCCTACCTACCCGATGATACAGGGTTGTCCACCTGTCGGCTGATGTTCAGCAACACCCCGGTGGCGGCCAGCGAAAATATCAACGCCGAGCCGCCCGCGCTGATGAAGGGTAGGGTGATGCCGGTGAACGGTATCATGTTCGTGACCGCGCCGATGTTGATGAGTGCTTGGAAGCCAAACCATGTGGTGATGCCGGTCGCCAGCAGCACCGCGAACGGGTCGCTGGTGCGGAGGGCGACGCGGTAGCCGCGATAGACGAGGCAGGCGAACAGGAGGATGACCAGCAACGCCCCCACCAGCCCCAATTCCTCGCCGATGATGCTGAAGATGGTGTCGGTATATTGCTCCGGCAGCCAACTGAACTTCTGGCGACTTGCCCCCAGCCCCAGCCCGAAGATGCCGCCGCTGCCTAGGGCCATCATGCTCTGGATCGTATGGTAGCCCGTCCCCTGCGGGTCGGACCAAGGGTTGAGCCAACTGTCAATCCGATTGCTGCGATAGCTGGCGGCGGCAATCAGCCCTGCGAACGTAACCGCGGCCAACGCCATCCCCGCCGCCAGTTGCTTCAAGTCCGCCCCGGCGACGAAGAACATCGTCACCCCGATGAACACGAACACCATCGAACTGCCCATATCCGGTTCACGCATAATCAGGGCCACCACTACCCCTAGCACGATGCCGAACGGGATCAGCCCATAGGTGAGATTGCGTACCTTGTCGCTGCTGCGATGCGCCAACCAGCTAGCGAGGTAGAGGATGAAGGCTAGCTTCGCCATTTCACTGGGTTGGAAGCCCTGCTGCCCGATGAATATCCACCGCTTCGCCCCATTCACGTCGTTGAGGGTGGTGCTGGGCATCAGCAGCACGAGGGCAAGCAGCCCGACCGCGACCAGCATGGCGGGCAGGGCGAACCGCCGCCAGAAGTGGTAATCTATCCGCATGGTGATGAACAGTGCCACCCAGCCGATTGCCAGATAGAGGGCTTGGCGGGCTAGTTGGTAGGTGGAATTGCCATACGCAGCGGCGGCGGTGGCGTAGCTCGCGCTGTACACCATCACCAACCCCAACAGGCAGAGTGCGCCAATCAGGGCCAACAGCCACATATCGGGCCGCCCTGTATCGCTCATCACCCCGCTTCTGGTCGTCTCCCGCCGCGCTATGCTTGCCAATTCGTCGCTCCTAATCCAAAGGTGTTATCATTATACACCCAAATGAAGATTATGTAAACAAGATTATGTAAAGTTTCCACCTTTTCGTCCCAATAAAAAGTAAGGGAGACTAGCGGGGGTCTGGGGGGTTGACCACCAGCGGCTGAAGTGAGAGTGTGCCCGCGAACCCTATATGCTCCGCCGTAGTTCCGATTGGCCGCCGTGACGGTGCGCCGCTGGGGGCTTACCCCCAGACCCCCTTGGTGGGCGGCGGCCCGCCGTAGCTCCAATTGGCCTAGCCCCGGCTTCATCAGGGCGAGTGCAGCCCGCCCCTACGTCAGTTGTCCGTTTGTCCGCTTTCGAGTCCGCTGGCTGCTTTCGGGGTGGGGACAACCCGCCCATACGTAATTTCTTATCCGGCAAAGCCGCGACAATGGCGCGAAACTGGTCGCCGCGGTCGAACTCGTTGACGAACATCCCGAAGCTGGCGGTGGCGGGGGAGAGCAGCACCGCCTCACCCCGCTTGGCCTCGTGAAACGTGGCCTGCACTGCCGCGTTGAAGTCATCGTAGCGGCCTTGCACTTGCACCCCGGCGGCTTGCAAGGCGGCGGCCAGCTTGTCGGTGGCACTCCCCTCCAGCAGGTAGACGCGCACCGAGGGGTAGCGATAGGCAATCGTGGTCGCCAGTTCGTCGAACTCCAGCCGCTTGTCGCTGCCCCCCGCCAGCAGGCGCAACGGATAGGGCAAGGCATCGAGGGCGGCGATAGTGCTGGCGGGGGTGGTGCTGGTGGTATCGTTGTAGAAGCGCACCCCGTCC
>JBBSEE010000029.1:0-11447 GCA_038239995.1 Chloroflexia bacterium
GGCGAGCGGCCAGCCCCGCGCGAGGGTAATCATCTTGGCGAACTGCACCCGCGTGGCCGCAGCGTTGGGGCTGAAGATGTGGTTGCCCGTTCCCGATACGATGCCGTTGCACGAGAGCAGCCCGATATATTGCCCCGCCCAATAACCCGCGGGGATGTCGTAGTAGTAATCGTAGCAAGCACGGTAATAGTGGAGCAAGCCGTCATAGGAGGTGGCCCACACATCGGTGGGGCTAGCGTAGCTGATACTGTACGGTCCTTCACCCCCGCTATCCACGCTCTGCCAAGTGGTGCCATTGTAGTGATAGAACGTCTGATAGCCACCCGCCCAGCCCTCGGTGGAGGTGAGCATCTTCATGGTGTAAATCGAGGTGGGCACGGTAAAAATGGCCCACTGGCTACCATCCCAGTGCAGCAGATAGCCAACATTTTCGGCGGTATTACCCCCTACCCACACATCGTTGGGGGCCAGCGCGTCCACGGTAAACAGCCCCAGATTGCCGACCGGCACCGCGACCGCTTGCCAACTGCTGCCATCGTAGTGGTAAAGTGCGGGGCTATATCGGTAATCGTCGGGTATCCCTTGCCCCGCGATCCAGCCGTCGTTGGGGCGGTCGAAGCTGACCGCGCTCAACCGCTCCTGATGGGCATTTAGGCGACTAACTTGCCAAGTGCCGCCGCTGAGGTGCGCGATCATCGGGTAGGGATAATAGCTGTTGCTCGTATACTGTTCGCCCACCGCCCAACCCTCGCCCGTAGTTAGCACCTGCATCGCCGTAAGATAGGTGTCATCCGTGCTGGTGATCGTCTGGGTGTCGAGCCACGTGGGGCTGAGATAATGGGTGAAGGTGAGGGCGGTGGTGGTCGTCGAATAGCCATACCTAACCGACCAGCCCTCACTAGGGTTGACGAACGAGAAGGCGGTTACGTTACGTGGTCCGTTCGCCGTCCATGCGCTGCCGTCGTAGTGATACATCTGGCGATACTGCAGGTAGCCGCTGGACACCCAGCCATCGTGGGGGTTGAACATCTGCACCTGACCAGCGGTTTGCCCCGCGCTGACCGTACTAAGGGTGGTGCCGTCCCAGTGGTAGATAGTTGCCACCGGCCCCACCAGCCAGATGTCGTTGGCCGCCACCCCACTCGCGCTGTTGGGCGCGGTATCCAGCGCGGTGAGGTCGCTCCCGTTGTGTCGGAAGGAGTATTGCACATTAGGGTACCAACAGCCGTTGCCGTAGGTTGCATAATAGTCGTTGGCGGCGAAACTGAGCAACGAGGTAATACCCACGTGTTCTTCGCAGTCGGCGGGGCGGGGGGCGGCTCTAGCGACGCGGTCAGCGTTAGTGGCGTGATGCCATGCCCCGTTCTGGTAGTGCAGTAGGTAGTCGTCGGTGTAGCCTTGCAGCCCCATCCAGCCCTCGTTGGCATTGAGCATATAGACCGAGGTCGGGGCATCATGCGCCCCATCTAGTGCGGTGACAAGGCTGAAGTTGCCGTTCAGGTAGTGATAGACCGCCGGTTGCACCGCGCAGCAGGGCGACCAGCGGTAGACCGCGCCCACCAACCAGCCCTCGTTCGCGCTTACCCACGACATCTTATAGAGGACTACCGAGGGGGTAATAATCGGGCTGGCGACGACGGACCATTGGCTGTTGGTGTAGTGCATCACCACTGGCTGGAGGTGGTGGTAGGAGCTATCGATGAGGTCGCCAATCGCCCATGCCTCACCCGGCGCACTGATTGCTACATCTCTCCACTGGGTGTTAGATAGGGCGGGGCTGTTTGCCACCTGCCAGTCGGTGCCGACTAGCTTGATGAGGGTGTTGTTCTCCCCCACCGCCCAACCCTCGATGCCGCGTGCATCCACTGCGGTGAGCGTGTTAGTCACCGGGCTGGGATAATCGCCCCAGCCGTAGTAGAGGTGCTTAATCGTCCCGCTGCTACCCACAATCCAACCATTAGTGGCCGACACCATCTTGATGCCGTTGTAGCTGGGGGAGACTTGGTGCCACGCGGGGGGTTCGTAGACTTGGGGTTGCGTGACCGGTCTAGCCGCGTTGGTCGGGGGCGCGGCAGGGAGCGGCGCAGTGGTGGCGGCGCGGCCAATCCCCCCGCTGTTCACAAGGGTGATAAGTAGGGCGATAAGGGCGATCACGGTAGCCAACTTTCGCATGGTCATGGTTTAGTTCTCCTTTCCTGATGAGCAAATTGAATTCCCATGACTATATACCGTGAGCGCAGCAAATCTTCACTGGAACAGCGGCGCAAACGGACGGAGGGGCGCAGATTGACCGCGTCCGGCTAACGCACGCTAAAGGTGAGGGGATGACCAGCCAACGGATTTGTAACAACGGATGAATTATATTTGCCCCGCCTGAAGTATCATGGTTTGGGGGGTACTTCACTTGCGTCAATGGCTGCACTCATCAGTAAGTAGGGGGAGGATTACTGTCAAGCGGCTGCCCTGCCCCAGTTCGCTGGCAAGGGTAATGGTGCCGCCATGTTGCTCGGCGATACGTTTAGCGATGGCGAGACCGAGGCCCGTACCTGAGTACGAGCTAGCGTTCTCCGCCCGATAGAAGCGGTCGAACACCTTGGGCGCATCGGCGGCGGGGATGCCGATACCAGTATCAGTGATGGTGATGATGGCGGCACTAGGCGAAAGCTGACCGCAAACCTCCACCTGTCCACTCGTTGGGGTATACTTGTAGGCGTTATCGAGCAGGATGAGGAACAACTGTTTCAGGTGGTCGGGGTTGCCCCATACCACTGCTCTTGCCAGCGGGGTTAGGTCGGGGTTATCCACAGCGGGGCGGTCTGCTACCCTCTCTGCATGGCGACAAGCATCGGCCACCACCTCGCCGAGCAATAGCGGTTGGTGGGCAATGGTCGCGGCCTCATCAGTACGCGCCAGCATCAGCAGTTGTGTCACCAACTCGGCCATGCGGTTGACCTCCACCCGCATATCGGCCAGTGCCTGCGTCTGGAACTGGGGGTCGGTTTCACCCACACGGTTCACCACATCGAGGGTTGAGAGCATAATTGTGAGTGGAGTACGTAGTTCGTGCGAGGCATCGGCGAGGAACTGCCGTTGCAAGTCGTTGGCCTCCCGCACCTGCTGATACGCCTTGTCCAGTGCATCCAGCATCCCATTGATGGTACCGGCCAAGCGACGGATTTCATCGCGCGGTTTCTGCACCGGCAGCCGCTGGGCATGGTCGCCAGAAGTGGCAATCGCCGCCGCACTACTGGCAAGGTGTTCGACCGGACGCAGGGTGACGCGCACTGCTAGCCAACCCAGCAACCCACCCACCAGTAGCGCGATAATCGTGCCGGGGATGAGGAAACGCTCAAGCTCATTTAGTACCTGCTCGATGACATATGGGGAACGGGCGACCACCACGTAGCCGACTACTTGCCCATTGGCGGTCACTGCTTGGCTATAAGCGCGAAATGAGCCGTTGTTGAGTAGGTTTTCCGGGATAGGAAAGCTGGACACTCCACCTTTAGTCAGCCTGCTGCTGATACCGGCGGGGGTTTTGATCGGGTAGCCGGTGGCGGCCAGCACGTTGCGGTTGGCATCCAATACCTCTAGGGAAATGTCCGGAGTGACGTAGTTACTCAGGTCGGGGATACGCATCGTGGTGCTGCCCGCCTCTGGTTCAAGCGCGGCCACCAACATTGCCGCCCTTGCCTTCAAGTCAGGTAGGATGTTGTTATCAAGACTGGAGCGGGTAAGTTGGTAGATGGTGATGCTGAAGCCGACCAACACTACCACCAGCACGAACATTAGCAGTAGCGCGAGCCGAGTACGAATGAACATTGTCTTACCCCCGAAGTTGGTAGCCCACCCCACGAATAGTCTGTATCAGCCGCGCCCCACCATTCGCCTCCAGCTTCTGGCGTAGGTGGCCGACATGAACCTCGACCACGTTGGTCTCGGTTTCCACATCGTAGCCCCACACTTGGCTGAGGATTTGTTCGCGGGTTAGCACTTGGCGGGGATGGCGGAGGAAGAGCAGCAGCAGGTCGTACTCGCGGGCGGTCAACTCCAGCGGCTGCGCGTTGCGCCGCACCTCGCGAGTGGCAGGGTCTACGCTCAGGTCAGCGTAGGTAAGGGCTGCGTCGCCGGGGTGGTGACGGCGCAGCACCGCCTTGATGCGGGCGAGCAATTCATCGAAGGCGAATGGCTTGGCGATATAGTCATCCGCACCCATATTTAGTGCCGACACCTTGTCGCTGACCTCGTCGCGAGCGGTGAGCATGATGATTGCTGCCTCGCCCTGCTGCCGCAATTGACGGCAGACTTGGAGACCATCCAACCCCGGCATCATGATGTCGAGCAGCACCAGTTGCGGTTGGCGTTGGTGGGCAAGGGCAATGCCGGTTGCGCCGTCGGGGGCGGTATCCACCGCGAAACCCTCATAGGCCAGCCCCCGCTCAAGCAGCGCGGTAATCTTGGGGTCATCATCAATCAGCAGGATGCGGGTTGCCAACTGGTTTGCTCCTCACTTTCGCTTTCACAATCAATCATAGCATAAAACCGCATCTTGCGACCAGCTAATTCATAACGCAGCGTTTCCGACACCCTCATGTGAGTGGCCCGCAGGGTGGGGACCGCGCTTGCCAGCACTGAGATGATGAGGATAGCGACTAGCATCACTACGAAGGCGAGCGGGTCTACGATGAAGTCGGTGGGTAGCACCATACCGCTGAAGGCTTGGACAAAAGCGTAGGCGAGGGGCAGGCCGAGCAGGGCACTGATGCACCAAGCGATGCCGCCGAGAGCCAGCCCCTCCACCCCGAACACTTGCGCCACTTGACGGGCACTAGCCCCCATTGCCCGCAGCATCCCAATCTCGCGTCGTCGCTCCAGCACCGAGGCAGTTAGGGTGGCGGCCAGACCCATGATGCCCGCCGCGCTGATTACTAGGGCTACGCCATAGAGCAGGGCGTAAAGGACATACCAAGTTTGCTGTCGGCGGGCGGTATAGGTATGGGCGGTTTCCACACCATTGTCAAAACTGAGCTTCTGACCACTGGTAGGCACAGTTAGCGGATTGATAAGGTGGTCAATCTGGTTGGCAAGCTGGTCAACCGCAGGCTGCGAACGGTCTTTGGCCTCGATAATTACTTCGCGGAAGGCGTTGGCGGCGGGCTGGTCGGTTACTTCGATTAGGGTCGGGAGCGGCACAATCGAGGAGCCAATCCAGCCTAGTACATCCACCGGCTGTCGCACCGTGCCAATCACGGTTAGGGTATGGCTCTCGACAGTCATCGCGCTGCCAATGGTCAGACCGGAGCGGGCAGCTGTAGCATCGCTGAGGAGGATGACATTGGTGTCGCCCGTCTGGAACCAACGCCCGCTAAGGAGCTGATAGTGGTAAAGCTGCGTATCGGTCTCGACCCCCAACATCTGCATATCGCCCCACTGGGTAGCTATGTGAGTGGCAGCATAAGGCTCGATGCGGGCAACGCTGGGCAAGGCGGTTAGCTGGCTCCGCACCCGGTCCAAAGTTGGGTCGGTGCGGAAGGTGACATACATATCAGCATTTAGAATACTATGGGCTTCGCCTACCGTGTAATTGACCGAGGCACTCGCGGTTTGCACCACCAAGAAGCCGATACCCGCAATCGAGAGAGTGAGCAAGGTGAGGATAACCCGCCAATGCTTGCGGAAGGTGCCGTGCAGCCCCAGCCAAGTAATTTGCGAGACTCCCGCGAGACTGGGGGTGAACCGGGAGCGCGGGCCACTGGACTGACCACTACTAACCCCATAGGCGGAGAGTGCATCGCGCACGCTGATGCGGGTGCCGTTCCAAAGTGGCAGCAGCGCGGCCAGCAGCGGCACGCCGAAACCGACCGCTAGGCTGAGGACGACAATCCAAGCGGCGACTAGGAAAGGACCAACCGCCAGCGGGATAGTCGAGGCCAATGAGGCAGCAAGCTGATAGCCAGCGAATAGGCCCAAGGCTACGGCGGGCAAGGTTGCCAGCAGGCTATAGATTAGGACGGTGAGCTAGTAACCGCGCATAATCGCAGCGCGACTGCCACCTATTGCCTTCATTGTGCCGATAATCGGAGTCTGCTCGGCGACCAAAGTAGTGACCGTGTTGAGGATAAGCAGGCCACTAATCACCACCGCAAGGATAGCGAGGATGCGTAGCAGGGTGAAGATGCCATCGAGTTGCGACCGTGGCACCGACGGAGTGTTGAGCGAGTCGGTAGCCTGCACCATAATATGATGGTCAGCCAGTATCTGGGTCAAAGCTGCGGCGGTGACGCGCTCCTGTGGGGCACTGATAACGCGAACGTTGATGTAATAATCCGCCACACTGCCAGCGAGTTGGGCCAGACCCGCTTCGCTGATGTAGGCATGGGGCTTGGTTGCGCCGGAGGTACGCGAGATGCCCACCACCTTCAACTGGACTTGCCCCCTCGCCCCATCCAACGTCACCATGTCGCCGAGGTTGAAGGGCTGAAAACTCTGATCTTCATAAGCCATAATGATCTCGTTTGGCACATTGGGATAGCGTCCGCTGAGAAGCTGGAACGGGTTGATGGCAATGTGCTGAAGGTCGGGGTGGCTGTTGACGGCGATGTCCACGTGTCCCGGCGCAGCGCTGATGCGCCACTGGGTAATGTAAATAGTCTGGTATTCAAGGGTCTTGAGGTTGGCGACGGCGGCAAGCTGAGGCAACAGTGCATCGTCGAGCTTATCCACCTTCAGCACTAGGTTGGGGCGGTCGGCATTGACACCTTGACTGAAGGTGTAGGCGCTGAAGATGGTATCCTGAGTAACGTTGATGATGGTGAGGCCGAACACGCCGACGAAGATGCCCAGTACCACCATCAGGGTGCGGCTCTTGCGCTGGGTTACGTCTGCAAATGACTTCCGCAAGGTTGCGCTCATGATTGCACCTCTACAGCCCCATTGACGATTGCATCCGCGCCGTGCTGCTCCACAATGCGGCCATCGAGTAGGGCGATGCCAGCATCGGCGCGGTTGGCTAGTTCGCGGTCGTGGGTGACATAGATGACCGTCTTGCCCTGTGCGGTGAGGCCAGCAAGGGTGTCAAAGACCGTATGCGCTGTCTTCGAGTCTAGGTTGCCGGTCGGCTCGTCGGCAACCAGCACCGGCGGATTGTTCGCAAGGGCGCGGGCGATGGCAACCCGCTGCTGCTGGCCGCCCGATAGTTCGCTGGGCAAGCGGTGGGGCAGTTCGCTGATACCGACGGTCGCTAGGCACTGCTGCGCCCGTTCGCGCCATGTGCGACGCGGTAGGCCACCACCCCCGCCCAGTTCGAGGGCGAGCAACACGTTCTCCAGCGCGGTCAGGGTAGGTATCAGTTGGAAGAACTGGAAGATGATACCTACGTGTACACCGCGCCATTTGGCTAGTGCATTCTCCCCCTTGGCCCGTATCTCCTCACCGCCAAATAGAATGCGCCCGCCGCTGGGCCGGTCCACGCCGGTCAGCATATTGAGCAGGGTGGACTTGCCGCTGCCACTCGGCCCGTTGATGGTAAACAAGCTATGTTCAGCGACGCTGAAGCTAACATCGTCGAGGATGACCGTCTTCTGCGCCCGCGTGGCGATGGTGCGGCTGAGATGTTCCACCTGCACTAGCGCAATCGCGGAGGGCGGCTTGTAGCTGATGGTTGGAATAATTGTCTGTTGCACGTATTTACTCTCCTTTAGTCTATATCTAGCTCTTGCCCACGTCTTGCTCACACTTTCAGCGATGACTAGCGCAGCATCCGCTAATGCGCTGCCCCTATCATAGCAAGCTAGGCTGTGTTTAAGGTGAAGCCTAGATAAAGATTTACTAAAGAAGTTGTCGCTTTTACTGCTCTACTGATTCAGCAATTCAGGGTTGGCGAAGAAGGAAGCGGGTCGGGGGACAATTTTCTGGTAATAGCTGATCACCGTCTGAGCGATGGCTTTCAGACTTTTGGACAGAGGAGAGGTGCAGGATAAATACGGGAGTGGGGATACAACCCAGACGTGGGGGTACTAATGAGCAGATTAGGGGGTAAGTGTTGCCTTCAGCTACTGCCCGTGAGGGCTACGCGCCAGTAAAGTACCAGCGATGTGTTCCTATCATTAGCCCGCTGCCGTCCCCCGCTGCATCTCGACTAGGCGGCGGCCCGCGGGGGTGATGCGGTAGATGGGCAAATTGGCAAGGTTGGGGATGGGGACGATGAGCGGGCCGGGGCGGTCCAGCAGCGATTGTACTGCGGCGCGGACTTGCTCCTCGCTGTGTTCGACCGCAAGGTAGCGCAACTCGCTGAAGCTGAGGGTCAGCTTCCGCAACTGGTCCAGCGCGTCGCGGAGCAGGTACAGCACCTCCCACTCGGCTTCGTTCAGGTTATAAGCCGCGATAAAGGGGGTGGGTTGGTTCATCGCTTGGTCCTCCCCACAAGGAAAGCGTAGGCCAGCAGAGCAAGGGTGAGTAGCAGGGCGGCGGCGGAGATTGCCACATATGTCCACGTGGCGGCCACATCGCGCAATGCGCTGCTGTTGATTGCCAGTTGCAGCATCACCAACTGGAAGCCATTGATCAGCATCAGGACGATAATCAGCCAGCGCATGGTGGTGTGCGGCAGTTGCGGTTCGCGTCCTAGCATCAGCTTACCCTCCCCACTGCGTAGATGTCCGCGCCGCGCACCTCCACCTTGATACGGTTGAGGGGGCGGGGGGGCGGGCCAGCCAGCCGTGCGCCGCTGCTGGGGGCGAACACCCCATCATGACAGGGGCAATAGATGCGCTGCTTGTCGGCTTGGTACAGCACGGGGCAGAGCAGGTGGGTGCAGCGTTGCTCATAGGCGACGTACTGGCCGCCCGGCAGGTGGATGAGGAGGGCGGGGTAGCTGCGGTCGGGGTAGTGAAAGTTGACTGAGCGGCCCTCTGGCACATCGGCGACCGCGGCCACGCGCAGGGCGGGCAGGCTCTCAGTGCGCCCCTGCTCGAACATCGCCTTCAAGGCCATCGCCAGCGTGCCGGTGAAGAAGGCCGCCGAGGTGAGGCCGAGGAACTTGAGGAACTGCCGCCGACTGTTGCTCAACTCTGCCGCGCGGCTGATGGGGAAGTCCTGCTGCCAGAGGGGGTCGCCGTCTTTGGGCGGGATGGTGGTGGGTTGGGCCATGCTACTTGTCCTCCTTGCCATTCGTCAACGCGCTCCAGCCGGTCCAGTCGCGGCTCTCCCAACCGGCCCACACGTCGGCATCGCTCTCGCCCTTAATCTCCTGCTGCCCGCCCGCCAGCCCGGCGTTGGGAGCGTATCCCGCTTGCTCGCGGTAGTCGAACAGACGCAACACTTGGAACTGCTTGGTCTCTTTGGGGGCGAACACGTAGACGTTGGTCTCCAAAGTCTGGTCGCCGAACTGCCACTGGTTGACCGCTTGGCCGGGGTGCTGGGCGATGACCTCATCGTACTCGCCGTAGTCCAACGCCTTGGTGGGGCAGGCGGTGGCGCACCAAGGCTTCTTGCCCACGCTGGTACGGTCGTAGCACTGGTCGCACTTAATCATCAACGCCTGCTTGGCCTGATACTTGGGGATACCGAAGGGGCAGGCAATCAGGCAGTTGCGGCAGTAGATGCAGCGGTCCACCGAGGCTTGTAGCACGATGCCGTTCTCGTCCTGCTTGATGGCATCGGAGGGGCAGACGTTGGCGCAGGGCGGGTTGACGCAGTGCATACACACGGTGGGGCTGGTTTGGGGCGACCACTCCGTATCCAGCGTATCAATGTAGATCATAGATACGCCGCGATGGGTGTCGCACTCTTGGCAGGCGGTCATACAGGCGCGGCAACCGATGCACCGCTGCGGGTCCATGAAGAACTTTTTAGCCATTCGCATCCTCCCTTTGCTCAAGGCAGACGGTTAGCAGCATGGTGCTGGGCTGCTTTGCCAGTACGCTGTGCCTCACCGCGGGGGCCAGTGCGACCATGCTGGCAGGAGTCAAATCGTAGGTTTGCGCGGCGGTCGCCACCTGCACTTCGCCCGCCAACAGGTGGATGGTCACCACCCCATTAGCCTGATGGTCGCGCAACTGGCCGCCCGGCTCGAATACGAACAGCACCACGGTCATGGGGGGGTGATGATAAACCGTCATCTGCCGATGTCCATGCGTGGCGGAGATTGGCTCTTGGCGTAGCTGTTCCGCTATCGCCTGCAAATCCAACCGATGCTCCAGCGCGGCGAACCGCTGGGCGGGGGGCGGACGATGGCGGCTTTGGTGGTCCGGCTCCATATAATCTCTCCTGATTGCTACTTGACGTACTTACGGCCAAAGGTCGGTGGCTTGAACACGTAGATGCGCCACTCATCGTCGCTCACTTGCCGGGCGTACCAGGCGATGCCCATTCGCGCCCACACATCGTAGAGCGGTTGGGGTTGCCAGCGGTGGCGGATACCGATTACCGCGCCGGGAGCCATCTCCTTGACCGCGACACTCACCGCCGGGAAGGGGTCATCCTGCGCGTCGTCAATCGGCAGCAGGTTTACCCACCCAATGTGGTCATCGCTAATGTCCGCCATCCACGCGGGTTGGGTGATGGGCGACTGCGGCGCATCCAGCGGCTGGCTGAGGGCTAGCGGTGCGGCGGTATGCACCTCCACCTCGCCACCGAGCGCGGCCAACCCTTGCAGCAACTCGTCTTCGCGGATACCGGCCATCGCCGCCACTCGCCGCAAGCTGATGCGCGGCGACATGAACTTCCGCATCACGGGGTTGCGTAGCCGCGCAAAGTCGTGCGGATTGAGCGACACGATGTACTCGACTGCGCCGGGGATGTGGTCCAGCACGATGTTTAGGTGGGTCTCACCATTGATGACGCGCGGCTTCGGGTTGGTCGCATGGTTCATGATGATACCTCTAGGCGGGCGGTGCCGGGGGCGATGCCGCAGCCACGGGAATCTCGCGCATCGCGTTCATCGTCACCATCGCATCGTCGGGGGCGCGTTCGATGGCGACGGCGCAGACCTTGTATTCGGGGATGCGGCTAATCGGGTCGTAGGCGCGGATGGTCAGGTTGTTGGCCGACCCCTTACCGCCCCAGTGGTAGGGGACGAACACGGTGTCGGGCCGTATCGCCCGCGTCACCTTCACCGGCAGGTACATCTCCCCCCGCCGACTGCGGAGCCGCGCGATGTCCCCCGCCTGCAAACCCAACTTGCCCGCCAGCAGGGGATGCACCTCGACGTATGGTTCGGGGGCATTCTCCACCAACGCGCCGATGCGCCGCGTCTGGTTGCCGCTCAGGTAGTGGAAGATGACCCGGCCAGTGGTGTAGAAGAAGGGATAATCCCCGTCGGGCATCTCCGCGGGGGGGGCGTACTCAATGGCGTTGAACCGCGCCTTGCCGTCGGGGAAGTAGAAGCGTTGCTCGAACAATCGGGGCGTGCCCTTGCTCTCCAACGTGGGGCAAGGCCAGAACACCCC
>JBBSEE010000030.1:0-11410 GCA_038239995.1 Chloroflexia bacterium
GAAGCCCGCCTCGATGTAGCTGAAGGCGTAATAGTTGGCGGGCACATCGGTGAAGTCGGGTTGGCCGGTGGGGGTGTATGGCGCGATGCCGAAGCCTAGCACTACCACCTTGGCGAACTGGGCACGAGTAGCGGTACCTGCCGGGTTGAAGTGGGTGGGGTCAATGCCGTTGACCACCCCGCGGCAATACAAGTAATGGATGGCAAAGTAGAAGGTATTACCGTTGATGTCCACGAACGGATTGGGGCAATCGGTTGGCGTTACCGTCGGCGTGTTAGTCGGGCCGGTTGGCGTATCTGTCGGCGTGTTAGTCGGGCCAGTCGGCGTATTGGTGGGCGTGTTAGTGGGGCCGACTGGCGTGTTGGTGGGCGTGTTAGTGGGGCCGACTGGCGTGTTGGTGGGCGTGTTAGTGGGGCCGACTGGCGTATTGGTGGGCGTATTGGTGGGGCCGACCGGCGTATTGGTGGGCGTATTGGTGGGGCCGACCGGGGTGTTGGTCGGGGTGCTGGTCGCACCACAGGAAACTGGGGCACGCAGGCTGACATCGTCCACGTACATATAGGTGTCATCACCGAAGCCGTCCTGATGCACCAAGAACTTGATGCGGACGGTTTGACCCGCGTAGGGGTTCATGTTGAAGGTGACGTTCTTCCAAGTGAGGTCGTTCTCGGCCACGTGCATGATGGTGGCGAGGATGGTGCCGCTGGAGTTGGTGACGTAAGCATCCTGCCAATCGAAGGCGATGGTGTCTACCGTGCCGGGGAAGTACCAGTAGCTGAGGGTGCCACCACTGGCGGGCACGGTCACGGTTTGGTAGAGCGAGCCGTCGCCATTCGGTTCGCCGCCCGACACGGTGCCGAGCAGGACGGAGCCAGTCCCGCTATGCGCCTGCGCGGTAGAGGGTACGGGGCTAGGATTGTTGCCATCAATCGTCCACGAGGCGAGGCCACTCTCGAACCCACCATTCTGCATCAGTTCCGGGCCGATGCAGGGGGTGGGGGTGATGGTGGGAGTGCTGGTATTGGTGGGGGTGCGGGTAAGGGTGTTGGTGGGGGTGGCGGTAGGGCCGCCCGGTGTCCATGTCGGCGTGGGGGTATTGGTCGGCCCGCCAAAGAGAATATCGAGGAACACGGCAGAGACCGGCCCCCACGTCGGTAGCCCGCTGTAGTTGTTCACCCCGCGACCGCGCACGAAGATGATGTGGCGACCGGGAGCGAGGGAGGTGGTGTTAATCGTGGCCGAGGCGGCCACCGTCTGCGAGGAGCCATAGGTGCCACCCATGGCAATCGCGGTGCCGCCCGCCCACGGGGGGGTATCCACGTAGTATTCGGCTGCGCCCACGTTCTGGGCGAGGGTGTTGCCGGTCCATGCGTAGTTGATGGTGGCGGCCAAGTTCGAGGGCGTGCCTTGCGTCACGGTCATCGGGGTGGCGGTGACGTTGGCGGTGTCGGGGCCGTGCGCCATCAGGTAGGGCTGGCGGGCGACCTTAGCTTGATAGAGCAATGCGCCTTGATTGGCGGGCCACAGGGTGCCATTCACATAGGAGAGGGGCACAAGGAAGTCGGAGCCGCCCACCTCGGTGGTGAAACTGGCAGCCCCCAATTCGCCATACGCCCAGTCGATGGCATCGCCATCCACCGCGTACAGGCAGTTGGGCGGCTGGCAGGAGGTGTAGTTATTACCGGCAGGGTTGGCATTGGTCGCGCTCAGGTGGGCACCAAGGTTCGCCAACTCTGGGCCGTTGGGGGCAGCACCAGTTTGGAAGCCCCAAGGGTAGAGGTTGAGCTGGGCGTTAGAGTGCATATTTTGATACACCCCCGTAGTGGTAATCGGGGCGGGGTCGGTTAGGTTCGGCCCGCGCTGGTCGGCGATCAGGCTACGCACTTTGTTCTCTACCGCAAGGGTTTCGGGGTCGGATGCGCCGCCGGTGCCGTGATAGGTCTGGCTGCAAGATACGCCGCTGGAGCCGCCACAGCAGTTCCTCTGGTTGTCGAAGTTGCGGTTGTTGTCGGTGCCCTGTTGGTTAGCACTGCCGTTGGGGGGGGGCTGGGTAACGGAGCAGCCGTTGGTGTTGTTCGAGTTCTTGCGCTGATAGTAGGGGCTGTTGCCGCCGCCCCCCTGTTCGACCACGTGGTGGCCGTCAGGGTTCACCATTGGCATCACCCAGATGTCCTGATAGTCCACCATCCAGTGCGCATCGGCGTTGGTGTTGTAGTTACTGAGCAGGTACTGGATGTACTGCATCGCCACTTCGGGCACGGCAATCTCGCGGGCGTGGATACCGGCATCGTACCAGAACACCGGCTTAGGACCGGGGATGGCTTGATTGGTGATGTGCAAAGCCCACAGGTCGTAGCCGTTGGAGGCAGGGATCGAGGGGTAGGGCTGGCAGGGGGCGTGTATCTTGCACCACGAATCGCCAATATCCACCTTCTGGGCGAGGGTAGGGTAGGTAGTGACCATCAGGTCGAGGAAGGTCTGCATCTCCTCTACCGTCTTGAACCCGCCATAGAAGGTATTGGGGCTGTCACTGCCGAATAGGTGTACATCGTTGAGTAGCTTGCTGGTCTGCTGGTCAATCTCGGTATGCAGCCCCTGGGCCAGCATTCGGTTGTAGGTAGGGCGGTCGGTCCACACGGTAATGTAGCCGCCGGTGGTGGCCGCTTCCTCCGCGCCCCATTCGTTGGCGAGGCGGTCGCGTTCAGCGTTGTCCTTGAAGAATATATGTACCGCCAGCATTTCGGGGCGGTTGGTGGTGGGGGCCGCTGCGCTGCCGCCGTTGGTGCTGCTGGCTGCGCTGACCGCGCCGTGCGGTCCGCTGTTTATACCGGCGAACAAGCTAATCGCAAAGATGAAGATGATTAGCCCGATGCCGATTTGTCGAGGCCTACTGGTAACTGACTTCACTGCTTCCTTTTCCTTTCTGCTGCGGGGGGGCAAACGAGGCCACCCCCTCGGACACTAAACGCCGCCGCGCTAGGGGGCATATAGATAGGGGAAACATCTGGGGGGATGTTAGGGGAACTATCCTATGCAACCACGTTGTGGCACCGATGGGGTTCGGGGATAGGGCCAATGGGGATTGCGCGAATCACGGTTCGCCCCCGAAATACGCCCTGCCAAACTCGATTGGTGTTACCCGGCTGGGGTGATTATAGCAGTAGCGGGGGGCAGATGCAACTTTGGGGGGGTAGTATTTTCTTCCTATTTATGGCCTGCTGGGGGGACGAAGCGGCGGATGGTGGCGGGCAAATCCACCCCCTGGGCCGCCCGCGCCCGTCCGCCCCACCGCCGCGCCTGGGGGACGAGCAGCAGCCCGACGATTTGCCCGCGCAGCCGTGCCCGCGCCGCCGGTTCGCGCAGGTGGCGGAGCGACTGGGCGGTGTAGTGCAACTGACGACCAACGAAGCGCGGCCAGTAGCGTTGCCACATCGCCCCCGGCCAGTGCTTGGCGGCAAGGGCGATCACGTTGCGCCCGTTGTAATAGCTGGCGAGCGCACCCCCACCCGTCGCGCTCAGTTTGTGGTAGACCACTGCGCCCGGCACGTATAGAGTGCGATAACCCCGCCCGCGTAGGCGCAGGTTCAAGTCCACATCCTCGCAGTACATCACCAGCCGCGCATCGAACGGCTGCCCGTCGGGATGGTCGGCGGCTAGCTCATCCAACACGCTATGACGATACAGGGCGGCGGCGGCGCAGGCCCCGAACACCTCTTCCGCCTGCTGATAGTCGCCATCCTCAAGCTGCCACACCCCGCGCGAGTCGGGGATGCCGTTCAGCCGATAGTAATCGCCAACCGAGTGCAGCCGCGTCGCTGGGGGATAGGCGGCATAGTCGGCGGCGGGGTCGGCCACGCCTGCGGGCCAGAGGCGGATATGGCTGGCGAAGGCGGCATAGTCGGGATGAGCGGCGGCGGCCTCGACCAGCGCGGCCAGCCAGCCCCGCTCTGCCCACACATCGTTGTTCAGCAGGGCAATGAGGTCGCCCCGCGCGGCAGCAATCCCCGCGTTCACCGTGGCGGCGAAGCGGCGGTTGCGCGGCTGGGCGATGACCCGCACCTGCGGATAGCGGGCTAGCACGGCCAGCGAGTGGTCGGTACTCGCGTCGTCCACCACGATGATTTCAAACTGGTCGGGGGGCAAGGTTTGGGTAATGAGGGCATCGAGGCAAGCGGGCAGCATCGCCGCCCCGTTGTAGTTGGGGATGACTACCGATACGTAGCTCAAGGTTAACTCAAGGTCGCGGTGAAGCGGGCGGGGTTGTGGGCGACTTGGGCCAGCCCGCTAATCGTCGCGATAGCGATTTGGCTCTCTGGGGCGCAGTGCAAGGGGAACTCTAGGCTGCCGCTGAGGTGTTCGGTCAGGCCCGACAGTTGCGCGGTGCCGCCCACCACAGTCGCGCCGTCGGCGGCCACCGCCTCGCGCATCTTCGCGTCTAGCGACAGCCAAATCGCGTTTAGCTCCTCGCTAACCCGCTGCAAGCCTTCCAGTAGGGCGGTGCGTACCTCCTCGCGGCTCAAGTCCATGTAGCTGGTGTGGTGGGTGAGGCGAATCGAGCTAAAGCTGCGTTTCTCGTTGGCCGCGTTGTCCAACGCCCCCAACTCGCACTTGGCTTGCTCGGCCATCTCGCGGGGTAGCATCTCGCCGCGCACCCGACGGATGTAGCGCACGATGCTCTCGTCCAGCCAATCGCCGCCGAAGGGGAAGCTGCGGGCGAAGATTACCTGATTGAGGGCGCAGACCGCCACATCTACCAGCCCCGCGCCGATGTCAATAATCATGCGGGGGCGGGATGCGCCAATCGGCAAGCCGAGGGCTAGCCCGGCGGCCAGCGGTCGGGGCAAGGTATGCACCCGCGCCGCCCCCGCCCCCAGCAGCACCCCAATCAGCAGCAGCCGCTCGGCGGGGTTGGAGCCAGCCGCTACCCCCGCGACCACACTGGGGCGCATCGCTCCTTTGCTCACCTTCCACAGCGCGGCAATCATCGCTTGGGCCAAATCCGGCTCGGCCACTACCCCGCGCTGGATGGGATGCACCGCCCGCAGGGTGCCGGGCAAGGTAGTGGCGGCCACCTCTGCGGCCTCCTGCCCCACCCCCACCACGCGGTTGCGCTCCTTGTCCACCAGCACCAGCGCGGGCAAGTCAATCAAGCCCGACATGATAGGGCTGGAAGGCGCGGCATTAGCAATCCGCACTCGGCTGCTGCCCGCGTCCACCGCCAGCCGCTTCGCTAGCCGCCCCACCACCGGCACACCAGCTATTGCTCGCATAATCCCCCCCCCTGATGATTTTAGATTTTAGATTTTAGATTTTGGATTGCTAATCGCAACGTTATCCGCTTCATCTTTAATCTTTAATCTTTGGTCATTAATCTGCTTGGCCGCGCCCACGTATCGGGCGGCTGGCTGGCGATGTAGGCGGCCAGCGCGTCGCGCCAATCGCGCATCGTGATGCCCAACTCGGCGGCGGCAAAGTTGCCTAGCGCGGAGAACTGGGGTGGTTGCGCCGCCCGCTGGTAGTCGGCCAGCACGGTACGGTGCATCGGCACATCCGCCCGCCCGGTCAGGCGCATCACCTCGGCGGCGTATTCGTAGCGCGAACAGTAGCCGTCGTTGGGCAGGTGATACACACCGTAGACGGGGATGGGTAGGGTCACTAGCTTCAGCAGGGCGGCGGCTACGTCCTCCACCCATGTGGGGCTGCCAATCTCGTCCGTGACCACGCTCAGTTCGCCCCGCTGGTCGGCGGCCCGCACAATCTTGGCGATGAAGTTGTTGCCCCCCGCGCCATACAGCCAGCCGCCGCGCACGATGTAGTAGCGGTGGGTGAGGCTCTGCACGTACCACTCGCCCGCCGCCTTGCTCTTGGCGTAGGTGCAAAGGGGGTCGAGCGGCTCCCACTCGCGGAAGGGTTGGGTGCGCGTAGGGGGGGCGTTGAACACCCAATCAGTGCTGAATTGCATCATCGCCGCCCCCGCGCGTTCGCACCACAAGGCGATGTTGCGGGGGCCGAGCGCGTTGGTGCGATAGGCTAGTTCCGGCTCCCGCTCCGCTCCGTCCACATTGGTGTACGCCCCGCAGTGCAGCACGATGTCGGGGCGGTATTCGTCGAGGGCGGCGTGGGTGGCGGCAAGGTCGGTGAAGTCGTGTTCGGGGCGGGCCAGCGGCAACACGTGATGGCCCGCCGCCGCGGCCTGTCGTGCCAACGCGCCGCCCAATTGCCCATTCGTGCCGGTTACGGCCATCCGCATCGCGCTCACCTCGTCACCAACGTGCCCAATATGGTCGCCGCCGCCACCGCCAGCCCGTAGCGGGCGTAGAAAGCGTAGGCTTGGTCGGGGCGCATCCGCACGCTGATGCGGCTTGCCAGTAGGCGCATCGCCAGCGCGAGTACCACTACCCCCAACGCGGCGACTGCGACTTGTCCGCCATCCCCACCCCATGAGGGCAGCAGCAGGGCGGCCACGAACAGCAGCAACCCGCCCTCGTAGGCCAGCCCCGCGATAGCATGGGAGGTGGCTAGCGGTTCAAGCGCAGCCATTGCCTCGGCATCGGCGGCCACGGCGAAGGGATGGACGAGCAGCTTGGCGGGCACGGCGAACAGCAGGGCCAACAGAGCCAGCAGGTGAACCGCCAGCCGCCCGCTATCGCTGGGCCAGACTGCCACCGCCGCGAGGCGGTCGCTCCCCGCGAGGGCGATGAGGGCCACCAGCCCTACGATGTAGCTGAGGTTGGCGAAAAAGGCGAATTGCACCCGCCGCGCCCCCGCCACCTGCACCCACGTGCCGCCCGCTAGCAGCAAGCTGATCGCGGTGGCAAGCGGGCCGAGTTCGAGCAGTAGCGCGGCGGTGACTATCCCTCCGCCTATCAGCAAGCTGCCGCCCGCCAATCCCGCCCCCAGCCAGCCGAGCAGGCCGAGCAGGCGGGTGGTAGCATCAGCCTGCATCAGCCCCGCCCCCGCTGGCCGCAGCAGCGCGGTGGGATTGACCCCACTTCGCAGCCAACGCAGCCCTGCGCCGATGAGCGGCAGCAGCACTAGCGCGGCGATGGTGTACGCTATCTCCATGCCTGCTCAGTTTATCACAGCGATGCGTCAGCGTCAACCACGATTGGGGACGTTGCGCTCATGCCGCCCTACCGCGTCCCCGCGTGATTGCGGCGATGAGACCGATGAACAGACCCACCATCACCACGCCGAGGCCAATCAATAGCGCGACGGTCAGCCCGCTGCTGAAGATACCGCCGTCGCCCGATGTAGGCGCGGGGGGGAGATTGTTGAACGCTTGCGGCGTGCTGGTAGAGTGCGGTATCGGGGTGGTCGCTTGGCTTACCACGGTCGGGGTACGGCCCGGCTTCGTGCTGGGGGTAGCAGTCTGTTTCGGGTTGGGGGTGGCGGTCGCTCCGCTATCGGTGGTGGGGGTCTCGGTCAGGTGGCGTGTGGGGGTACGCTGGAGGTGGGGAGTAGCGGTCGGGCGCGGCCTACCGTTAAGGCTGGTGAGGAAGTTAATCTTCAGGTCGGCGGCGCAACTACTGTCGGGGGTGGAAGGGTCGTCGAGGAAGGCGGCCACGATGCCGAAGGCGCAGGTTTCCTCTACCCCGCTGGCGTGGCCGTTGGCGGGCAAGTCCACGTAATAATGGTTGCTCAAGCCGGTCAGCACCTGCTGGGCGAAGGGTGGCGGGGTGATGGGGTCGAACTCGCCCGCCAGCACAAGGGTGGGCACATCGCTCTGCAACGGGGCAAGGGGGGGGTCGTTCAGATGATTGCCCGGCCACGCCTTACACAGGTTCTGCTCCTCTTGCAGCCCCGGCCCATCCACCGCCGCTATCTCCGGCAACAGCCCCGCGCGGGCCTTCGCCAGTTGTTCGGGGGTGGCGGCCTTAATCATGTCCGCGCAGTTGACCGACATCTGCACCCCCTCGCTGCCGTCCACGCTCAACTCATTGGCAAGGGCGAGCAACTGTCCGGCTATTTCGTAGTCGCCCCGGTCCACGCTGTCAATTATCAGCGGCACCGCGGGCAGCAGGGTGGTGGAGTAGAACACCAACTCTAGCTCACCGACGAAGGCATCACCACTCAGCGTCACCGTCACCGCCGCGTTCTTAGAGTTGACCGTATCCAGCTTCACCGGCTGGTTGTTCAGGCGGGTGAAGGTGCGGGAGAAGGCGGCGTGCAGGTCGGGGAAGGCGGCGTGACAGTCCGCATCGGCGGCGCAAGCGTCAAACACCTTGCTGAAGTCCCGACTGAAGCTGGCGGGGGCAGCGAGGGACACGTCCACCCCCAGCGGCACCACCGAGTCGAGGATCATGCCACGCACCGCTTCGGGGTGGTCGCGGAGCAGCACTTGGCCGAGCAGCGTGCCATAGGATGCACCGTACACGTCCAGCTTGTCGTAACCCAGCGCGACACGGATGTCGTTTACGTCGGCGGCATCCTCAGCGGTGTTGTAAGCGGCGAGGTTCTGGCCCTCCCGCTCTAGCCGCTTCATGCAGGCGCTCAGGTCGGCGATGTCCTTCGGGATGGCCTCTGTAACCCGCGCGGTCACGTTGTCCACCTTAATCTCGCTGCAATCGAGGCTGGGCTGCGACTTGCCAATGCCCCGCTGGTCGAACACAATCGCGTCGCGGTAGGCGGTAATCTGGCTGCGTTTAGCATCCTCGGCCATCAGTTGGGCGAACACCTCGGAGGTGCCGCCCGGCCCTCCTTGCAGGAAGATGACCGCATCGTTGTCGGGGTTGGGGGTATCCGCCTTGTAAATCATCACCGCGAGGCGGATGGTCTTGCCGTTGGGCTGGCTGTGCAATTCGGGGGCAATGACGTAACCGCAATGCACCTCCTTGCCGATGGTCTGTCCGGCGGGGAGGTCGTAGGCGCACTTATCCTGCTCCTCGAAGCGGGGCAGCTTGTTCTGCTGGGCAAGCGGGGCGGCCTGCGCGGGGATGAGGCTGATGACCACCATCAGCGCGATGAGCAAGGCGACCGCTCTGGCTCGGAATGACATAGGGTTCGCTCCTTCGATTGTGGGGGCTGCATTCGGCTTGTCAACACATCTTACCATTGAAGCTGGGGAGCGTCAATGCTAATCACTTATTGCCATTGCCCGCCTGCCCAACTACAAACTTCAATCGCTGATTGGCCGCACAGCTAGGGTCCGGCTTGGCCGCGTCGTCGAGGAACTTGCTCATCAGCCCGAAGGCGCAGGGTTCGGTCAAGCTACTGGCGTGTGCGCTAGCAGGAAGCTCCACGTAGTAGCTATCGCTCAAGTTGGCGGCCACCTGCTGAGAATATGCGGGCGGGGTGATGGGGTCGTAATCTGCCCCGAACACAAGGGTGGGCAGGTCGCCGTGCAAGGGCGATAGCGGCGGTTGGTTGAAGCCGGAGGCGGGCCAATCCTTGCATATCGCTTGGATATCCACAATCTGTTGCTTTTTGATTACCACTATCTGCGGCAGTACATCCTTGAAGCTGGCATCAATCTGCACACTGGTTAGCGGCTTGACCACATCCGCGCACAGGACGGAGTAGAATGCCCCTCGGCTGATACTACCATTTACCGCTTCGCTGGATGTTAGCATCCTACCTAGCAAGTGATAATCGCCCTTACTTGTATCGTAGATTATCTTGGGTATATAGGCAATTTCGGAGGTGGAGTACAAACCCAATGTCACCAAATACGCAAAAGTGTCACCCGTCACTGTCTCAGTGATGGTCTTGCCGCTAGACAGGTTGGTTATAGGTACGCTAATTGATTCGTAGTTGAGGTCACCAACCAATTGGTGGAACACTAGCTGCAAGCGGGGGTAAGCCGCGTTGCACGCTTGGTCCGCCGCACAGGCACTGAACAGCATGGTCAGCGAACGATTGAAGTTGGTGGGACTTTCTGCGTAATTGTCACGACCTAGTGGCAGCACCGAGTCGAGTACCACATCACGCACTGCCTCTGGATGGTCGCGCATCA
The DNA here is from genome assembly GCA_038239995.1 of Chloroflexia bacterium. Lineage (GTDB taxonomy): Bacteria > Chloroflexota > Chloroflexia > QHBQ01 > QHBQ01 > QHBQ01. The sequence continues at coordinate 9,956 of JBBSEE010000030.1, forward strand.
GCACCTGCGCCAGCAGTGTGCCGTAGGATAGGCCATACACATCCAGCTTGTCGTAGCCCAACGCGCGGCGGATGTCGTTCACATCGGCAGCGTTCTCGGCGGTATTGTAGGCCGCTAGATTGATACCCTTGCCTTGCAGCTGCTTGGCGCACTCAAGCGGGTCGGCGGCCACATTGCGCCCCAACGCTGAACAGTCGAGGCTAGGTAGGGAATGACCCGCCCCGCGTTGGTCGAACAGGATTACATCATGTTTGGCGGTCAGGGTGGTGTAGGTGTTCTTATCTTCCATCACTCTAGCCAGCGAGTCAGAGCTTCCACCCGGCCCACCTTGCAGCACGATAATCGCATCCCGCGCAGGCGACCCGCTGCGCTGCTTGTAGATGATTACCGTTAGCTGTAGCGACTTGCCGTTCGGTTGCTGATGTAGCTCCGGTACGCTCACGGAACCGCAGGTCACATCCTTGCCCACCGTCAGGGTCGCGGTTATGGGATATACACACGAGTTCGCCACCTCAAAGTAGGGAAGGGGATGAGGAGTGGTGCGTGCCTGAGTAGGGTTATTTGGCTGGGTCTGCTGCGGGGTGAGCATGGCGATAGCCACACTCGCGGCCACGATAATTGCAGCGGCAATGACCAGAGCGAGGATTAGTTTGCGCGGGGGATGTGGCAAAGTTCTATACCTCTCATCGGTTGTCGGTAATCTGATGCTGTATGCCCCGCTATTATACCAGTTTGCTGCTAATTGTACCCGTCTTCGGGGGTAGGGGTTCACATTTGGTATAATCACCATAGGTAAATTGACGCACCTATCATACCGCAAGAGGAGCAGAAAAGATGATGGCCGAGCAGATGAACTCTTTGGAGCGGGTTCGCGCCGCGCTGGACGGGCAGAGCGTGGACCGCCCCGCGGTTAGCCTGTGGCGACACTTCTACGAGAGCGAAACCACCGCCGACGAGTTGGTGGCCGCGATGCTGCGCTGGCAGCGCACCTATGGCTGGGACTTCATGAAGGTCAACCCCCGCGCTCAGTACCACATCGAGGCGTGGGGGGCGCAGGTGCAATACTACCGCGACGGCGTGACCAAGCCGCTGGTGTATCGCTTGCCGGTGCAGCGCAGCGAGGATTGGGGGGGTATCAAGCAAGTTTCCGCCACCGCTGGGGCGTTGGGCGAGCAGCTACAGGCCCTCAATATGCTGAAGCGAGCCTTGAAGGGCGACCAGCGCATCCTGTTCGTGCAGACGGTGTTCTCCCCCTTGTCGATCGCGGGCGACCTTGCCGACCCCGCCCAACTGAAGCAGGATATGGCCGAACACCCCGACCTCGTTCACGCTGCGCTGGAGGCGATTACCCGCACCTTCCAGCAGTACGTAGCTGAGGTCATCAACCTAGCCGATGGCATCTTCTTCGCCACCACCGAGTGGGGCACGCGCGACACGCTTACCCCCGCGCAGTAC
>JBBSEE010000031.1:0-11093 GCA_038239995.1 Chloroflexia bacterium
ACCCACAGGTTTAGTTTTTTTTTTTTTTTTTGTTTTTTGCGTGCTGGTTATAGATGTAACCTCGGGGGGGTGTGGGGGTTGACCCCCCGCTGGTGAAGGGGCACCCGGCCCGTCGAAACTAGTCACCTTGCCGCCCCGTAGCGGCGATTAGCTGCTCTGCTAGTCGGCCTCTGGGGCTGACCCCCAGACCCCCACGCCCTTTCCCCTGCTATACGTTGGTACGAATCTTTGATGACGTAGGGGCGCGTGGCACTGGCCTGCTTGCTTGTTCACCGAACTTCCATGCACCGCGTTTGCATTATTCACCCCATTGCGCTAAACTTCTACATAGCGGCTACTCGATGGTGGAACTTTTCTTGCTGTTGTCCGTTATACCTTGCGGATGGCAAAACAGCCACACGGCAGCGCAACGCGGCTGCCGTCCGTAGCGATGAAACCGCCGTGACCGCGTGCGGTTGCGGCTAAAATACTGGAAGGAGAGTTAAGTAGGATGACTAAGAGACTTCGATATAACAGTAAGGTGATGATTAGCCTCGTGCTGCTCAGTCTAGCCCTCACCCTCGTGGGGGCGCAATTCGGTGGCTCGGCCTCGGCGCAGGCTCAGTTCGGCGACCCCAACTTCGAGCTAACGTGGAAGCGCACCGACCTGCCAGTGCAGCAGGGGGTAGTGGCCCGCGCGTGGTACTGGGGGCCGCTAGGCAGCAACCAGCACATCATGTTCGAGACCTACGTAGATGCGCCGGACGGCACCGGCCAACGCCTCGTGCAGTATTTCGACAAGAGCCGCATGGAGGTGAACAACCCCAACGGCGACCGCAACAGCCGCTTCTTCGTCACCAATGGTTTGCTCAGTAACGAGCTAATCACTGGGCGGCTGCAACTGGGCGACAACACCTTCGAGCAACGCACCCCCGCCCAAATTGACATCGCCTCCGATGTGGACGATGCCAACGCCCCCACCTACGCCAGCTTCGGCGCGGTCATCACCATCCCCGCGGCAGACCGCACCGGCCAGAAGGCGACCCAGACTATCAACCGCGTCGGCACCGTGGGCGACGACCCCAGTAAGGGCAACATCGCGGGCACGCAATTCGTCCACTACGAACCTGCCACCCAGCACAACATTCCGCAGGCGATGTGGGACTTCCTCAACCTCGTCGGCCCCGTGTATGAGAATGGCGCGTATGTGCAGCGCAGGTTGAACGACCCCTGGTTCTACGCCAGCGGCTACCCCATTGCCGAGCCGTTCTGGGCCAGCGTGAAGATAGCAGGTGTGCAGCGCGATGTGCTGATTCAGCCCTACCAGCGGCGGGTGCTGACCTACGTGCCCAGCAACCCGGCGGGTTATAAAGTGGAAGTTGGCAACATCGGCCAGCACTACTATGACTGGCGCTATGGCAACAACCCGCCCCCCGCCACCAACACGCCCGGCGCAGGCGCAACCCCGACCAGCACCCCCAACGTGGTGCCCACCGCCACCCCTTTGCCCAAGCCAATCGCAGGCAAGATTGTCTACACCTCCAACCTGTCGGATACCACCAACACCCAAATCTACTCGATTAAGGCCAATGGCAGCAGCCGCACCAACCTGACCAACAACCCCAGCATCAATCAAGACCCAGTTTGGTCGCCAGACGGCAATCGCATCGCCTTCATCAGCAATCGGCGTGACGATGGCCTCTTCCACCTCTACGTGATGAACGCGGACGGCGGCAGCCCGGTGGAACTCAACCCCACCTTCCCTGCCAACCAGTACAAACCCGCATGGTCGCCAGATGGCAACAAGATTGCCTTCGTGGGTAAGGACACCGACTCCTATCCGGGCGGTGAAATCTTCGTCACCCAAGCGGTGGCCGGGGTAGACCCTATCCGCATCACCGAGAACACTGCGGTGGATGCCGACCCCGCGTGGTCGCCGGACAGCAGCAAGCTGGTGTTCGACTCTGACCGCGACGGCACCACCAGCCTGTACATCATGAACGCGGACGGCGGCAGTGTCACCCGCCTAACCAACCCCACCTCTGGACAGCCCGATGTGCTGCCCCGCTGGTCGCCGCAGGGCCACCTTATCGTCTTCCGCGGCGGCCCCACCGACAACGCCGACATCTACACCGTGAACGTGAACGGCAGCAATCGCAAGAAGATTGTGAACAACACCACCAACGATTGGGACCCCGCCTTCAACAGCGACGGCACCCGCATCGTGTTCATGCGGCAACTGGGCAAGCAGCAACTCTACACCATGAAGGCGGACGGCGCGGACGTAATCGTGATACCGAGCCAAGATGCCGCCCACGACAACCGCCAGCCCGACTGGTTCGACAAGTAATCGCCGCGCGGTCAACCCCCAACTAGCCAACCCGCCCACCTTCGTCAAGAGGGTGGGCGGGTTATTTTGTTAGGAGTTACGCAGTTGGGAGTGGATTTGTACCTGTTGATGTAGGGGCGAATCGCATACGCCCTGCCCAACTGCGTAACTCCTATTTGTTATCGGTGTTATGCGTCAGGGAGGTGAGGGCAACTCTTCCCTACGTCAAGATTGATTGTTGCGATGAACATTGAGGCATAGCGGCATTTCTCCCCCAAACCCCCGCTGGGGGCTTTATTTTAGATGTAGGACAAGGTTGATTGTTGCGATGAGCATTGAAGCGTGGCACGGGGGCGCGATAAATCTGCGCCCCTACGTCGGCCAATCCGTTTATCCGTTTTTTCAATCCGTTGGCAGTAGTTGGTAGGCGCATGGGCGAGTGCAACCCGCCCCTACGTCATGGTTGGTGATGACGATAAATGTTGATGCGCTGCACCATTCTCCCCCACCAACCTACCCCGCTGGGGGAGGCTTTTGCGCTGCACCATTCTCCCCCACCAACCTCCCCCGCTGGGGGAGGCTTTTGCTTTTCACTCAAACCTCATTCCAGCACTTCGACATCAAGCTGGGGGAGGAGCAGGCGGCTGCCGTCGGCGAAGGCGAGTTCGAGGGCGCGGGCAAGGATGCCGCTGGGCATAATCTGGGGGCGGGTGGGGATGGCACTGACCTTGCCGACGCGGCCAAGCTGGACACCGCCGAGGACGCGGGCGATGCTGCCTACCTTCACGGTAGGTGCTTGCTGCGAACTGCTCAGGTCGCGGCCCTGCACGCTGGAGCGGGGCAAGGGGATAATCACCTCTGGTCGGGCCAACCCGCCACGCAGCCGCGTCATCCCGCTGATTGCCACCTCTTGCCCATCGGCAGCGGCCAGCAACTCGAAGGCCCGTTCCGACATGGGCACGCGGCCAAACCCCTCGGTGACAATCAAGGTGAAGGGCAGTTCCGCGCTGGCGTTCAGCCGATTGAGCAGCGCAGCGGAGGTGGGGGTGGAGGGCTGCACCGCCGCAGGCACGAGGTCGGGGAAGAGGGGGGGCGGGGGGAATTGCCAGCCCAGCCGCCCCATCGGCCAGTCGGTCACGCTACTGGCGGCGGCATAGGCGGCGGGGGTGTACACCTCCAGCAGGAAGGCGCGTAGCTCCTCCACCGGCATACTGCCCACGATGACCCCGCGCACCCGATTGGCGAGGCAATTACGCAACGCTGCCGCGGTCACGAACGAGCCGCCCACCAGCACCGCAAAGGTACTCTTCGCGTCAATCAATTCGGGGGCCAATTCCTCATCGTTGCCGGTCACTAGCAGCTTCAGCACCCCATGTCGCTCCCCGCCCATCCCCCAAATGCCGCGCACAATCGCGGCGGGGGTTTCGATGCTGACCCCTTGGTTGGGGAAGATGTCCATCACGATGCCCTTGAGGTGCGCGTCGAGTTCGTACATCTCGCCCATCGGGGTGAGGATGACGGTGCCGCGACTCTGGTCATACTCGGTGAACACCGCGGCAATCGGCGACTTGACCTGTTTGGCCCCGATGCCCCGCTTACCGGCAATCACCTCATCGGCGGCCACCTGTTCGCCCGCCTTCTTCCGCAGCAGCTTGGCGGCGGCGCGGGTGCTGACCGCTAGCTCCTGCGCCACGTTAATCTCCATCGGCTTGCCCGGCACGAGGGTGCGGGCCACCACATCGTCCGGCTCTACCCGCGCCCCGCGGCGCACTGTCACCTCGCCAGCCAGCGGCAGGCGGCGTTCTAGGCGCACCAGCGTGGTGGTGGCAATCGAGGGTTGCTTGGTGGGGTAATAGAAGCTCATTGTGGTCTATCTCCGCTCCGCTTCTTCTTCATCCGCGCCGATTAGCCACGGGGGGACGATGGGGTTAGCTGTATTGCCGCTGGTTTCGTTGCCGATGTTCATCAGCCAAGGAGGCACGCTGACCTCGGCCTCATCTTGCACCGCGCGAGTGGGGGGTACTGGGGTGGGCGCAGCGGGGGCGGCGGCAAAGTCGGCCACCTCATCGGACATCAGCCAAGGGGGAACTTCTTCCTCCTCGGCAGTAGGCTGCTCCTCCGCGGCGGGCATGGTCTCGGTGCCGGTCGGTGTGGTGGTGAAGGTGGACATCGCGGGCATCGCACGGGTGTCACTGGGGGTGGCGATGAAGGTGGAGTCGGTGTCGTCCGGCTCCGCGTCGAGGTTGGGGCTGAGGGCCATGCGAGTAGCGATGGGCGGCAGGTCGGCGCGGGTCGGCTGCAAGGGTGGCAGGGTGATGGGAGTGTAGCTGGCCGCGTCGGGGGCGGCGGTGATGCCCAGTTCGCGCTGCCAATTCTGGAGCGTAGCGATGCGGGCTGCGTCCTCGGTGGGCAGGCGCAGGGGGCGACCGCGTGCGTCAATAATCAGCCCCACGTAGCCGCCGCGCACCTCTTCGCCCATAGTTCGTACCAGCTTGCCCCGCTCCCCATTGCCCACCCGGAAGTCGCGGCCCGGTTGCACCGTCAGCGCGGCCTTCTGGTCGGGACGGAGCGGCACCAGCTTGAGGTCGCCATAGTTGACCGCCACCTTCACCGCGTCCGCGTCGCTGTACTCCACCGTAACCGTGACCGCTGCTTGTCCGAGGGAGGGGTTGGCGACGGCGGGGAGGGGAACAATAGCGGTGCCCAGCCACAGCAGGCTGTCGCGGTCGAACACGTAGGCAGCAGCGGCGGGATTGGCCGAGGCGATAGTGCCGATGTGCGGCAGCAGCAGGGTGGCATCGAGGGCCAGTTCCACCGAGCCAGTGGGCAGACCCTCTGGCTCCAGCCCATCGAGCAGCAGCATCGCCGCGTGTGCCGGGCTGGGGGCATTGGCGAGCAGGCCGCCGGTGCCAATCAGCAGGTCGTATGCGGGGCGGGTGCCGGGGGTGGCCTGTTCGCGCAAGCGGGCGGCGATATAGCGCATCGCCTCGCGGGCGAAAGCGTGTTCAATCTGCAAGTCGCGTTCGTCTGCCGACAAACTGAGGGGGCGGAGCATCCGGTTCAAGGCCCAATCGGTCAGTTCGTTCTCGCCGAGGGGGAAGGGCAGCCAGCGCAGCACCGCCGCCGCGCCCACATCGCGGAGCAGGTTGGGTAGCCCATAGGCCATCCCGAAGTCGCCCTTAGCCACGCGGTAGAAGGCGCGTTCGCCCGCCCGCAGGTTCGGCCCACCCGCCGCATCGTTGGTGAGGAAGCCGCTGACCGTAGATGCGCCCACATCGGCGACCACCACATCGCGGTTGTACTGGGTGGCGACGTAGCGAGTGACGATACCATCGGCCAGCGCGGTGGGGATGATGCTATCGGTCCAACTGGCGAGGCGGGGATAGCCGGGCATCGCGGGCAGGTGGCGTTGCAGATAGATGCTATCCAACTGCTCTTGGGCACTGGCAAGTTGCTCGCTGTTCAGTTTGGGGCGCACATTGTCGCTGAGGCGCAGGTCGGTCAGTTCGTCGAGCAGGGCAGTAATCTTGCCCCGTGCGCTCTGGTTGCCCGCAAAGATGACTGGCAGGTGGGTGCTAGGCACGTTCAGGCTCTGCTCCAACGCGGCCCGCTCCCGCGCCGCCCCCTCTACCGCTTGAGCCAGCTTGAGCAATGGCGTGACCGGCCCGCCGTCTACCCCGCCCACAATCAGGGCAACATCGGGCTGGAGGGCAATCAGCCGCTGCACTTGGCGGCGCAGCCACTCGCCCTCTGGCAGATGCTCCTCACCGGCGGCCAGTGGCTCGTCTACGGTGATGAGGTCTAGCACGTTGGCGTAGGTGGACTCCGCGGCGTGCTGGGCAGAGCGGGCGGTGATGTCGCGCACGAGGGCGAGCAACACTACCCGCATCGCGGGGGCGGCGGACGAGGCGGCGATGAAGGCATCCACCCCGCTGCCATTGGGCTGTTGGGGGATGACGAGGTGGCCCTCCTCCACAATCTTGCGTCCGGTCAGCCGCTCAAGCTCGGCGATAGCGTTGTATAGCCCCACGGTGATGTCGCCGAAGGGCAATTCCGCACTGGTGGGGGCGGCGGCGCGGGCGATGAAGCGATACTCGCCGCTGACCACATCCACCAACGCCACCCGCGTCCACAGGCTGCCGATGTCTGCGCTGAGGATGGACTCTATCTTCGGTCTGGGTGTCTCTTCCCCCAAAGTTTCCTCCCCTATGGTGATACGAACTGGCGAGTGGCTACATCAAACACCATCGTGGTGCTGGTGCGAGGCGTGCCATTGGGATATGGTGGGTCATCTTGAGCCAGCGTCAATCTTGTACCCTCTACTGATGCAACGTGTACTGCCCCTATCTTCAGCGGCGTAGAGTATATATTATTGGGCATTATAGTCGGTGGCTGCAATGGGGTTGGGCTATTGAATATTAGCACCAGCCCTTGAGTGTCGTGCCAAACCCCGCCGGTAACAACGCTGATAACTTCGCCATTGACTGAGCCGACCCAGCCACCCGTAGTTAGGTACGGGTAGCCGTTACGGGCGCAGCAATCTTCCATGATGCCCATAGCGATTGTCGGCGTTGGCTCTACCGGATACGGTGTATCTGTAGGGCGCAATGCCTGTGGTGTCATGGCAATAGCAGTGCTAGTTTGGGCCAAGGCTAGTCGAGTGGGTTCAATAATCACATCTCGCGTTGCTCGGTTGTCCGCCACTTGAGTGATGAACGCCTCTCTGGTAAGTTGCCACGCCGGTGTACCAGTAACTGTGACGGTGCCTACGTTCGCAGCCTGTTCATTTGGGCGATTAGTTGTAGCCTGCTGCTCCGGGGTGTTACACGCTGCTATAACACTAAGAGCTATGGCGACGATAACAGTCACCATTAGTATTTGAGTTTGTTGTGAATGTGCCTTATATTGGTTCATATATAGCCTCGCTTTCTACATTGAGATTAAGGAACTATCTGGTTAGATTTGATAAATACTACCTTCGTAAGGGTACATTACACGTTACCGTAATATCGCAGAAGTCGGTTGACATATAATCCTGCTGTCGCGTAGCCGGGTCCCCATTCATACTTACCCACAGAACTTGCCACCCTTGCTCAGGTGTGTAAGTTCGGCTTGCAGAAGAATGGAAGTGAGTGGTCACACCACCAAACTGCATCTCTCCGTTGGGATTACCTACACTCCACCATTTAATTGCATACCAATATCCTGCCTGAAGGCTATCAGTATTGGTACCGTACATCTCTGGCAAAGGTACTGCCCTGCCAGTCTGCCAAGCCATAGAGTAGGATTGATTTACATACCAATCAGCACAGCCGAGACTTGATGGTAGGCGTGGTATATTCTGCGCGTCGCATGGGTAAGCATCCGCACTACCAAAATCATAATAGGTCGAGACATCGTAGCTTAGGTAATTTGTCGCCCACAATGCCGCCGACGAGTAATCGCTCCAGCTAGGTTCTGCATCAAATGCTGCCGCGATGTTTAGTTCGCTATATTGTCTAGCAACAGCATAATCTTCAATGTTCCGTATCATCACTGTCCAATTATAAGCATGGTTGGCAGTAAGCGAGGCTCTATAGCCATTCTTAGAATAATTATCTGTGCCTACGGCAATTACTATAATCGGTGTTGAGGCATGAGGGCATGGCAGAGAATAGCGAGTACAATAGCCCGCATGATAGCCTTCAACAAAGCTTTCTACTGCTGTTTCAATTTGACTAGTTGTTACTTTAGTTATATGAGTTGGCGGAAGAGATGTGCCGTATATCCCGTTTCCAAGATATCTTGTGCTACCATAGTCAAGAACTACAACGCCAGTTTCTCCCCTAAGGCCAGCACTGTATCCTGCTCCTCTATGAAGGCTTGCATCTAGACTCTCTATGAAGTAATTCCTTGAGTAAGAAGGCGCGGCGGGAGCGACAAAGTTTTCCACCAATGTGCTATCCGCACTCCCATCGTTGTAACTCCCCACTGCCCATACGCTGGTAGTTGGTTGGCTGCTAGGCGGAGCCGCTACTCCCAGCAAGCGGTTATCGCTGCTGCTAGGGTTAGGGCTATCAACGAAGTCCCAGAACGCACCGCCAATATCATCAAGTGAGCTTCCATGCCAGTGCATGATGAACGTATGCAGCCCTGTTGATGGGCGGGGGTCAGAAGGTTGGCTAGCTAGTGCAAACGCGGAGCCATCGAGGGGCAGCGTAGTTGAGAACGGTACTGGTGTAGTTGGCGCATCGGTGTCCAGTGAAGGGCTAGGGTTGGGAGTTTGGGTTGGCTCTCCACAGTTAGGGCTATCCATTTGGCTGTTGCCTCTCAATCCGGGGCAGGGAACTTGATAATCGCCCACCACCCACCCATCTCGCTCTCTGGTCACGAACACACTGTTCAGTTCATTAAACAGAGGACTGGGGCTGTACACATTAGTAGCCAAGCTCCAAACATTGCCATCATAGTGCATGATCAAGGGCCGATACTTGTGTATCTGAGATTGGGTATCGTAATAGCTACCCACCGCCCAAATGTCATCGTGAGCAAAGACATCTATGGAGCGGAGAAAAGAGTGAAACCCAATATCTGGCAACTTCGTATCAGGCTCTACACTCCAAGCAAACTCCGCACCGCTAGAGCTTCTAGTTCCTTTTAGAATCAAGGGTCGGCAATCGCTGGTGAAGTCATCACACTCCGTATAGCCTTGAACATTAGAGTAATAGCCGACTGCATAAGCTGTATCGGCCCATGGCTGATTTGTGACGGTCGAGAAGGCAACCACACCCTTTAGCGAGTTGAATGCCGCTCCTTGTTTGTTAGGGCTATCTTCCAAAGAGCAGCCGCTAGAACTGCATCGTTCGATAAGAGTTTTATCACCCGATTGGTCAATGGTCGTATTATAAGCACCGACGACTAGAGCATCATTTGTGCTTGGCAGGGAGGTTATACCTGCTAGTCCGTTGCCATGGTCACCGCCGTTTGGTACACGAGTAAGAGTAGTCCAGCTATTGCCATCAAAATGTTTCACCAATGGGCATTCGACGCATGACTGACTATATTGATACGCATCTCCCACCGCCCAAGCGTTCGTAGTCGAACTTGCTGCAACCGCCAGCAGATGTTCTGGACTAGGAACAGTTTCGCTGCTCCATGTAGAGCCGTTCCAAAACTCTATAAGCGAACCCCCCACCGCCCATATATGGCTGTTGTCAGCAACGGCAATACCACTTAGCATCCCTTGGTCCTGTGTCGGACTAATGCACCAATAATTAGGGGGGCCGGGCGGCTCACAGTTGGTATCAGCAGGCAAAGTTTTAGCTGAGTAGCTAGTTACTACCGGAGCCACCAGCGAAGCAACAACTATTATTCTGCAAACTAGCAAAGCGGTTTTCTGAAGTCTCATTGTTAAATCCCCTATATTATATACAGCGCAGCTTACAGAAAGGTTAGGGCTTTTGATTGGCTAAATATTCTTATGAACCCAGCTTGACCAAGAAGGTGAGCCGGTCCACCAGCGCGGTAAAGAAGCTGAGGACCGCGAAGCCGAACAGCGTCCCGAACGCGACCATCATAAACCAGCGGCCCGCGCTTGCCACGTAGGTTGCCACTGGCGCACGACTGCCGTCCGCGCGGGCAGTGAAGTAGAAGTAGCCGAGGCTGAGAATCACCCCCCCAATGATGACCAGATTGCCGACCACTGCAAGGGGGTCGCCATTCAGCGGCAGCATCGTGGCCCGCATCTGCGGCAGCAAGGTGCCGACCAACGCCCCGCCGAGGGCGAGGGCCGCGCCGGTAGTGACGATAATCGCCAACACCGCGTTGGGGATGGGGTGGCGGGGGCGGGCAATCTTGAACCAGAGCATGATGCCCAGCAGAATGGCGATGAGTAGGAACACGCGGTCGAGCCACTCGCGGTTCTCCAACAGCCGCCCGATGTAGGGGGCAATCACGTTGAAGGCCACCACCAGCGTGACCCAGCCGATGCTCACCCCCACGAAGATGTGCTGGGCGAGGCGGTAGAGCGGGTTGTCGCCCACCAGATAGCTGTACACCATCAGGGTGAGGGCGATGGCGACCCCAATGCCGAGGGTTTGCAGGTCCAAGGTTACGCTCCGTTAACGTCGTTTGTTGATGATGCGAGTAAGCAACAGCAAGTTGCCGAAGATGATCAGCAAGGCGATGAACAGGTGGGCGAAGGAGAGGGCGTTGAGGTTGCGTTCCAGTTCGCCGGTGTCCATCCCGCGTTGGCCGAGGTCGTAGCGATAGCGGTTGGTGTCGGTCGGCCCCGCCACCTTGCCCACGAACCGCGTCGTCCCCGCCGCGGCGGCAATGTAGGGTTGCAGGCTGGGGTCAAGGGTCGCGCTGGTGCCGAGTAGGATAGGGGGGACGTTAGGTTGGCTGGCGACTTGTTCGATCCACGAGCGGGCGGTGGACTCGTCGCCCTCCAGCACGATGAGCAGGCGGAAGTCGCGCAAGCTGCCGATGCCCTTCAGCGCGGGGATGGCCCCCTGCGTCTTGCCATTCACGCTGCTGAACAGGGTATCGCCCTGCCGGTAATCCTTGCTGAACACCAAGCCGAGGTCGGACACCGCGCTGCGAAGCGCAAAGTCGCCGCCGGGGGTGTAGCCGAGGTTCACGTAGTCGCTGCCATACTTGTAGGGGCTGCTCACGCACAGCTTGCTGCTGCCGTCTACGGTCGCGCCCGCCACCCTTTGGGCGAAGGCGGGGCCAGCAGGGACGAGGCTGAGGGTGGCAAAGCGGGCGTTAATCGCCCCCAAATGGCAAGTAACTGCGCGGGCCA